>JABXGU010000049.1 GCA_016550415.1 archaeon
A
Organism: archaeon; assembly: GCA_016550415.1. Next base: position 2 of record JABXGU010000049.1, read on the forward strand.
AAAATTGACAGAAACCAGATGCGTAGCATCTTAAGGAAGGAAATTGAATCATTTCTTTCAACAGAAAAGCTGTCCTGCTAAGATCCAAATATCTCAATAATCCACTGATGTAGGTGAAACTAGTTGGAACCTCAACTGGGCATAGGTGTCATTGGAGTTGGTTTCATTGGTCGAGACCACATCTATGCTCTAAACACTCTAGCCAGTAAGGGTGCTATTCCAGTTCGAATAGCCGCCATTTGTGATACTGATAAGGCAAAACTTGGTGCAGCTCAGCAGGAATTAGGAATCGATACAACCTATGAGAATTACAAGGAATTGATTGATGATTCTAATGTTGATGTCCTCTACATTTGCACACCGACCTACTGGCATCCTGAAATAATTCAAAGCACTATTGCCGCTGGGAAACCATTTTTCTGCGAGAAGCCACTTGCCACAGATTTTCTGAAAGTCAAACAAGTATGCAACATGGTCAAGAAATCAAAGCTTCCTGCCCAAGTTGGTCTGGTCCTTCGCTTTACCCCACACTTCCTCTATCTTCGTCATTTACTTCGAGAAAATGATTATGGAAAATTAATCGGTATCAATTTTCGAGACGACCAGCAATTTCCTGTTGGCGATTATTACAGAAGTGATTGGCGTGCCGATCCTAATATTGCAGGTGCAGGTGTTCTCCTAGAACATAGCATACATGATGTTGACCTTATTCGCTGGATTTTTGGTGATATTAGTAGGGTATATGCAGACATTACAACTGTGGGAGAATACAAAGTAGAAGATCAAGCAACCGTAATTCTTCATTTACAGAATAGTGCTGTTTGCACCCTCACAACTCTTTGGCATCGTGTCTTCCGTCCCTCAGACCGTTTTATACAGATTTTCTATGAAGATGCATACATTGAACTTGCCCATGAGACGTTTAATCAGCATCTCAGAATACAAATAGGTGAAAAACCACCCAAAGTCGTCACTGATAAAGAACTCTACAGTGCAACCATAGAAGACCTAAATCTCGGGGGTAACATTACCCAAGAAGAAACACGAGCCTTGGTGGGCATGGGCAAGTCTGGCCAAATCGTCCAAGCTTGGCGTTTTATCCAAAATCTACTTGAAGGATCGCCTTGTTCCCCAGATTTCCAAGAGGGGTACTTTGCCCATGAGCTAATCGAAGCAGCATACATCTCCAGTCAACGATGCGCGCCAATTAGCCTTCCTTTATGAAAACAATGTATGGTTGTAGCAAGGTAGGTCGCGGAATAGTTCTAGGAAGTTGGGTCCTCGTCGCCTCCGCCGAAGGCTTCAAACATCACTGATATTAGTTTCTCCATGAGTTCTTTAAGGCTGTCACCAAAGAACAAGCCATCAAGGAATTTATGCATTTTTTTGAGTGACTCATCATCTTCGAAATGCAGGAGCATGCCCCTTTCTTCTTCAAGTACCTCTGATGTGAAGGAGATCTCTTCTCCCATTAGCATGGTTGTCATCCGCTTAAGACCAGCATCATCCTTGACCATATCCTTGATTGGTGTCCCCTCAGAAATCTCACCTTTTACAAGGATCTTAAGAGTACGACCAGGTTCATCAACTATTAGTTCAATGTTTTCACGCATCTTTTGTTGAATTTCGTCCCAGGGAAGATCGAATTCCAAATGTTTACACCTCAAAATAGGATAACTATTCTTGTAGGTAACACACTTTGAGGAGGCTTCACCTAATAAACATTGACCAACATCTTATTTACAGTCAGATTCAAGGGAGGCAAAAGTCATTGGTGGAACGAATAGGTGTTAGCTATTATCATGCAAAAACACCTGAACATGCAGCTAAAGACTTCAAGGCAATTGCGAAGTCAGGACTCAACACAATTGTGCTTGCTGTATCAGAGGATGATTGTTACCATTGGTTTCCAAATATGATTCGCATTGTTGAAGAAGCAAAGAAAGCAGGACTCTTCGTCTACTGGAATTTTTGGGGCTGGGGACACATTTTCGGTGGTGAACCTTCAAGCCGATTTCTTGACCAATACACTTCGCATAGACAAGTGGCAGCTCCATCAAATATGCAGGTAAGTGCAGCTTGCTTCAATGACCCAGCTTTTGCCGAGTATTTTCTAGGGTGGGTGAAACGAGTGACTAGTGAAGCTCCAATAGATGGTGTTTTCGTTGATGAGCCACACTATTGGTACAGTTTCTCTGATTCTAGCTGGACCTGCCACTGCCCCTACTGCCAAGCTATCTTCAAGGAAAAGAAAGGAAAAAATTTGCCAACAACTCTAATAGCTGAAGTTCGTGATTTCCGTGAAGCACAGTTGTTAGAATTCACTAAGACAATTTTAGAAACTGTAAAAGAAACGGATAGTTCTAAGCAAACAGCAGTTGTTTTGCTACCATTCGATGAGGATACACCCATTGCCAACCAGTCAGGGGCATTAAGGGATTGGGATGCTTTGGTTCGATTGCCCGCCCTTGACGTATTTGGTACAGATCCCTACTGTCATATTTTTCATAGACCACTTTCCTGGGCTGAAGAGATAGCGACAAAGACAGTGAGGATTGCTCGAAAATACAATAAGAAGAGTCAGCTTTGGGTGCAACTCTTTGCCCTGCCAGATGGTAAGGAGGAAGAAGTTGCCAAACTAATCAAGCATTTTGCAGACATTGGCGTAGATGAAATACTTGCTTGGACATTTATGGCTGCCAAGGGAACAACGATAGAATGTGCTCGTCCAGAAAACACTTGGAAAACCGTGCTAAAAATGCTTCAAAAATTATGAACACTATAATCTCGTGTTCTGATATTGATCCAACTAATAGTGCTTAGATTGCATTTCTTTCCGGACAGGATTCTTGTTAAAAATTTTTACATCAGAATCATTCTTTTTTACTAGAAGAAAAATGCATTAAATATTGGGAGTGACGGAAACCATTGTTGCAGAGTTTTTCCTGTTTCTTCATCTGATAGTTCAAGCCAGCCCTTGAATTTTAGTTCCTCCACTGGAAGTGTTCCATATACTAGCGAAGAGATACCTTCGATGGTCATTTTAGCATCGGGAGTACCAGAACCTTCACGAACCTTGAGATGACCATCCTTTGATTGGATGGTGAAAAGTCCATTATTCCAGCTACAATGGGGATCTGAGACTTGAATGGTGATTTCAGCATTTCCAGAGCTAGGAAGATTAGATACTGCATCTTTCACATCGATGACACGAACCATCCACGGAAGATACATAGAAACCTCATATTTGGTCATGGAATCGGTAAACCACTGTTGAAAGTTGGCTCCATAGGGTAACAGCATTATTATGTGTTCAATTTGATTTGTATGCCTTGCCAGGAATGTAAAAAGAGCGTTGCGTGCTGCAAGATTACGCCAATACATTTCGAGAACTATTAATTCGCTTGGTTGAGAACCCCATATGTAATTCTTTGTTCGATATCGTGCTAACGCTTCTACAGAATTGTTATGCTTTACAAGAATCATGAGAGCATCCTTGTTTCGGCGCTTCCATATTTCATCGCTGATTTGAGGATCAAAAGCAAATCCGTGGTAACGTGGGGGAGCAAAACCCATCACAAATTCAAGAAAGGGGTTTTTTGTGTCTACTGGGCTTACCCTTTCAACCTCCCACTCTCCGCTAATCTCATTATCGAGAGCGTTCCTAAGAGCAACAAATGGAACTTTAACAACCATATGACTGTTAGCCCTAACATATCCGAATTGGGCATAGAAGCTTTCCTTGAAGGGGGCAAGCATGCTAACAGGCATGTCTTTTTTCTTCATTTCTACGAAGATAGCACGGAATAGTTCGCCAACATAGCCTTTCCGTCTTGCTTCAGGATATGTTGCTACGCCTCCGATTCCGCCCATATTCTTGATGATGCCGCGTATTGATTGCTTCAGAGATAGAAGTTCAAGGGTAGAGACGAGCTTTCCTCCATCAAAGAGGCCTAAGTTATCATCAGGAATTATTGTTGCAATATCTTCATCTTTCATCTCTTCATCGGTCCAAGAGCTAAAGGCATATTTACGCAGATTTCCAACAGCACGACGTTCTTGTTTTGTTATTTTTCGAATTTCCACCATACTAAGACCTCATACAATCAATGGAATCTAAATCTGTTAAGATGAGTGTTATTTGATACGCTTAATTTTCTCAGCATGCATCTTTGCGAGAATTTTTTCATTTTCAGCAAGACGGGTACCATGGAGAGGATATACCATCAAGCAAAGAATCCCTATTGTCAAGGCAATTATTGGAAATACTGTCATAAGCAAGCGTAGTCCAAAGATAGTGTTTACACCCGGGATTGGAGTGTAGTCTGTCCAACCAGTTCCAGAAAAGACTAGTCCAATGGCAATGAACTCGAAGATTATTGACAGGCGGATGAAGAGAGCATTAGTTCCAAAGTAGGCACCTTCTCGACGAACTCCAGTATGGATCTCGTCATCATCAATGACTTGGGAAATGAGGATGTTGATGAAGAAGATTGGTCCAGAGAGACCAAAACCCATGAAGAACATCGTCACCATGCCAGAGGTGAAATCCCCTATGAAGAAGAAGGGGATTAGGGTGATAATCCAAACAATCATTGAAGCTGCAAATGCATTACGAATGCCAATCCTGTCGCCTACTATCTTCCATAAGAAAGTAGCAACGCCACCAACCACGAAGGCGACAAGGAGTAGAAGCCCAACTCCAATGCCAACCACGTTTAACACATGCTCACAATAGAGTAGTATGACAGTGGGTATTATGCCAAATACGAACCAGCAGCAGAATGCAGCACCCAAATAAGGCCAAAAAGTTCGATTGCTTAATGTGTGCTTTAATGCTTGGAAGGCAGGTGGCATCTCTTCAGCATCATGACGAAATTCTGCTTTTTCGTAGAGCCCCCATTTGATGCAAATTATTGCGAAGGCAAGGCAAAGAATTGCAATGAGAAGGCCTGTAGTCTGATAGCCACTGATAACTGCAGGGTCAGTGATGAGAATTGTGGAGCCAACGAAGGCCACTATTAGTCCAAGGATTGTGAATATGCTTCTAACACGGGATGAACTGGCACGTTCTTCTTCCGTTACGAACATTTCTGGGAAGATTGAGGTGTGATTGAGTGCCCAGATAGTATAGAGACCATCAAAGAGAATTATTATCACTAAGAAGTAAATGAAATTCAGTGTCGGGTCTAATAGAGGAGGAGTGAATAATAGGTATATGGTTATGCAGAGAGGAATGGTTGTTGCCCAAATCCATGGTAGGCGACGCCCCCATCGTGTACGAGTCCTGTCAGAGATGTAGCCAGCTATTGGATCATTAATTGCGTTCCAAATAGCCCAAATAATGAACCCGTACATCATGAGAATGACATTGATACCTACTACAGTGAAGTAGAATGTGAACACGAGCAAGGTGAATGTTTGATATAATGTATTGCTTGTCACATCACCAAGTGCATATGCCATCATAGTACCTTTGCCTGCAACACGAGTGGTTGGCGATTCTTTTGACAAATTTATCATCCCTTATCTGATTACAAAATTGTAATTTGAAGGCTAGTATCTATAAATAAATTAACCGATTTGGATGGAATGAATGTTTTTTTCCGATTTTCTTAATATCTGGAACTTGTTTTTAGAGTCTATAGTCCAGCATAGTGTTCCAATAGCTGCTTATCAGTTCCAATCTTTAGACACTATTACAAAGGGTGCTGCTCATAGGCAAATGCGCCTTATGAAAAACATGGACTTATAATCTAATATTGAGCAGGCGATGAAATTTATATTGGGGCTTGGTGGAGTTCCGTTGGAGGAGCCTGGTGTTGGTGAAGTAAAGGTTGTCCATGTGGGACTACCATCAGTTACACGACCATAACTCACATCATTCTGGCTTGAACTGTAACTGTGAGAGTCAATGACTGTTACACCGTCAGGGTCGATGTAATTAACTGTGTCACCAGCGTTATTCAAAGCAATCCCAGTATTTGACTGGTAAAACACCAAGAAACTATGGGCTAGGATAATTGTTCCTGAGGGGATCTCGTATGGGTTCGTGCCTCCTGAAGTAATATCATCTAGGATATAACCAGATAAATCCACATTCACATCAGAAGGATTATACAACTCAATCCATTCATCAGAGAAGAGTACATAGGGATCAGGCAAGAACTCGTTTATAACAACCATATCTGCGGGACCACCTACTTCAGTGGTGCAATTGACAGGCGTAGATTTTGGTCCTTCATTCCAACTACTATCTACAGCGGATACCTCATAGGTGTATGTCGTGTTCTCAGTTAGGCCAGTGTTGTTGTAATAGTTTGTATAGCACTGGGCTATGAGCAATCCGTTACGATAGAGTCTATAATGAGAGAGATCTGGTTCTGTGTTAGCGTTCCAAGAGAGATTGATTTTTGAGATGCCAATAGCTATAGCGCTAAGACCAGTGACTTGGGCAGGAGGGTCAGTATCTAATTCTGCCAAAGTCCAGTTAAGAAACAAATCAACACAATAATGATCAGAACCGCTGTAAGCAGTTGGCGTATCACCAACCGTAGAATTAATCATTCTTCCCACAAGATTTGAATTTATGATAATGTAGTCAATTCTAGACTCGTAGGAGGGGTCCTGATGACCATATGAGTAACCTGGATCTGTAGGGTTCAATATTCTGAAACAGTCTGTGAAATCATGTTGGGTAGACGAATATTGACCATAGACAGGATCACCTGGATAAAGAAGCATCGTGAGAGGACCATAGCCCAGATCGCCTTTTGGAGCTAATGCACCAGTATCATCGGGTGAGAACGAGTTGAGATCGCCCATATAAAGGATAGAGACATTGCCTAAAGCGTCCATGTAATTGATGATTCCCTCTGTTTCTCGTTCACGCCGCCATTCATTGATACTACCGGACATGGCCTTCAGATGTGCGCCAATGACATGGACAGAAGTACCAGTAATGTTTACGACGGCATGAATGAAATCGTGGGTAACATCGTAACCACTTCCATTATCGAGTGCAACATTTCCGATTTGGTTAAACGAGATTATGGGAAATCGGCTTAGAATAGCCTCGCCGCTTGTGCTAATAGAGATGCCCTGGGCAGTATAGCCAACATATGGATTCTCGTCAACAAAGTAAGCGTTGAATTCAGCTACGATGGCGTTGAGTTTCTGGTTGCTATTATCATCCCAGTTACCAGTTTCAACTGCAATTAGTATGTCAGGGTCTTCCTCTTTTACAACCTGTTTCCAATCTTCGTTTGCTCCACCTGCTTCCACATTATAGGTCATAACCTTAATGCCATCAACACAGGTCAGACCACCATTATTATCAACTATAACGATGATGCTGGCTTCCCCCCAATTGCTAGCTGCATCCCTTGCCCTACAGAGAATTGCATGACTGCCATCATTTTCATTCGTTGTATTCCAATTATACGAAGTGCTGGTTTCTCTTAGAACTGCATCAACGAGAATCTCATAATTTGTAATTGGGCTATTATCAGTAGCCTCAAATGTGATTGGGGCAACGCCTGAAAGATAAGAGCCGCCCGTAGGAGACTTGATAATGACATTAGGCGGAGTGGTGTCTTCAGCACCTGAAGAAATTTGAAGTGTAAATTGAAAAATGACAAAAAGAGAGCATATTAGCAGAAGAGACAAGGCAGATACAATAATGATTCCTTTTGTTTTCAATTGCTAATGCCCTCTCTGAAAAATTCATCCTAATTTTTTCGTCGCCAACTCTTACGATGCCGCTCTTAAATTCTTTCGGAAGCAGTGTTCCCTAATAATATAAAATTGCATTCTGCTTACTTTCACTTAAAAAAGAGTGAGAATACTGCTTGACCCTTGCAAAGTCTTAAATAATTTCTATAAAGAACTATGAGAAACTTCCAAGAATAATCGAGGAAAAAATCATGGCAAAAATTCCGAAAGGTGCAACACCACAGAAGATTGGAACGATTCATTATGATGCTGCAATGAAAGGAGACCGGGAATTGTGGAAAGCAACCCTTACTAAACGCAATCAACAGAACTTAGAACACCGTGGGACAGCTTGGCACTATTGGGACACAGCATGTTCACGGGCTTCGATGGGCATTCGCTACAAGTTTGAACGAGAAGACAATGTTACTGTAGATCGAGCGAAGATATTCTTTAAACGATTCAACAAAGATGGGTCACAACGAGGACAACCAGTTCCCCTCACATTGATTAAAGAAGATGGTGAGTGGAGAGTCCATATAGCTAGTTACTAACCCACACCCTCTGTACAATAGCAGAAACTATTCCATTTCCATAAAATCATCAGGGGATATAAGAAAGGAAGCTATAATTAGGATTGGTATTCGAATATGGGAAAACCTCCCACACTCATCCTATATCATCCGATAATGGGACAAGAGGGTTATCCTGTTCTCGCAGGTCGTGTTCAACCTGCCTTCGATTATCTCAAAGAGACTGGAACCTTGAAGAGTGAAAAAGTGCGAGTAGAGGAAGCACAACCAATAGCAGATGAGCTACTACATCAAGTTCATTCTAAAAGTCATATTGCTCAAGTTGGTCGAACTAGCTTTGATAGAGCTTCGCGCATTTCAGCAGGTGCTGCAGTTCGTGCAGGTGAAGCAGTATGGCAAGGAGAAGCAAGAAACGCCTTCGCCTTTACTGGTTGTGCAGGTCATCATGCCAGTAGAGATTCAGCTTGGGGATTCTGTTACTATAATAACTCAGCACTCCTCATCCGTCATCTCCGAAACACTCACGGTGTGAAACGCTTCTTCATCGTGGACACAGATCCACACTTTGGTGATGGAACCAGAAACATACTGGGAGATGATCCTGATGTCTGTCATCTAAATTTCTATGCTAGCTTTGGGGAAGGAGAGGTTTCAGAGTCAGACCGTAAAGTCGATGTTTCATTCCCTAGTGCGTGTGGCGACATTAGCTTTGTTGAGGCTTTAGAGCGGCTAGCCTTACCGTTAGCGCGACGGAGTCAAGCTGATATGCTTCTTTGGAATATGGGTCATGATGCCCATAGGGAGGATTATGGTGGGTTCAACCTCTCACTCCGTGCATTCCCTGAAATGGCTAAGATGCTTGGCAAGATTGCAGATGAGGTTTGTCAAGGACGCTGGGTTGTATTGTTATCTGGTGGTGCAGAAGTACTTGTTGCCCGTCATGCGATATCCAGTATAATCAGGAACCTAGCGGAATTATCTCCCCTTCCCCAAGATACTGAGGAGGAACCATCACTTGAATCTGCAGAGACAAAGCAATCTGCTCAAGAAATCGTTGAAAAAATAATAAAATCACTTGGACTATAGAATTGAATGGTTCCTAGCTTTCGCCCACCTTCTCCCACGTTACCCACTTACCGTGTGAACGACGTACGAGAACAAGCCCATATTGTCGCCAAATTTCTTCTCGAGTGAGTGATTCATCATCAAGTGGTAATGGTTGTAGTGGCTGTGTTGATACGGGCGCAGTTGGTTTGGTATAGAAGAGACTGTCAATGAGTGCTCCTACACGTCCTTGCTGATATTGGTCTTTGACGAAGATTAGTATTCGTTCTGAGGGAATATCTGCCGGCTGTATTTGATGGTGAGAGACACCTTGACTGAAGGAGGGACATGTTCCGCCCATTGTTGTTCTAACCATTTGGAGGCATCTGGGGTCAATGAAGAATTGGCAACGAAGGCACTGCTGCCAGCCTGCATGTATTGCTTCCTCAAGGGTTGTCCTTGTTCCACAGGCAACACAGGAAATTCCAACTGTTGATAGATCGAGTTTCACTCTGTTTCACCCCCTTCAGATGTAGAAGTTGAGGTGCTGGCTAGGAAAATTGTTGCAGCATTGGCTATAGCTTGACGTCTTTCTTCATCGAATTCTAGTTCTGTGCGGGGACCATAGGAAATGCGGCTAGTGGCGCGAATGATGTAGCCAAGATGGCTAAGGCGATAGAGAATTTTATCAAGTTGGTAACGGGAAATCCGACCTCGGGCAACCAATACTGATTCTAAATCCTTAATGCGTATTTGCTGGAGTTTGCGTTGAGTTTGAGAAGCTTCAATAGTGGCAATAATTACACCGAGTACAGCATATTCCGGATCGGATAGTTCGCTAGGAACTCCGTAAAGAGTACGGATGCAATAACGAGCTTCTCTACCCAATCTGTACTCAACTAGTTCAAGTCCCAATGGTGTGATTTCTTGTCGAAGTAAATCGAGGATTCTATCCAATCCACTGCGTGTAGTGTGTAGTGATTCGATTAGAGCCTGCCTAGTAACTCCAATGCAGAGACGCCCTTCTTCGTCTCGATATCGGGTTGTAAGAGCAGCGAATAGTTGTCCTAGCAGATGCCGCTGTTCCAATTCTTCGCCACTGTCAGACTCGGGAGAAGAGACTGGCCTTTCATTGGAATCAGGAGGCTTGGCAGCCACTAACTTTGCACCTCCTCACGTTTTTCCACCTCTATTGCTACTGCAGCAAACAGGAGATCCTCCATATCCTTGGTTTTAGGAGAACGGAAGATTATGGTGTTTTTTGAAACAAAGGCTGCTGGAAGCTCTTCATCTCTAATCATTTGGCTCAAAAGGTCCAGTTCCCAATTAGTGAGCAGGGAAGACAACTCCTGCAAAGTAAATCGCTTTCCCTGAAGCCGAGTTGCAAGCTGAGAGCGGCGTGTTTCCAATTTATCGATGGGTAGTTGCCAATACTCGACCCTGTGTTTGGCAAGTGCGGAACGATCATCACGTGTGGGTGCATCATCACTCTCCAGAGGAGCATCCTCCTTTGGCAAATCTAAAGGAGGAGTGGTAGCTTCTCGGCTTACTAGGAAGACCAAGGGAGAAGCACGGCGCTTCACTTCAAAAGCAAATTGACCAATCCATTCCTCAGGAGTGATTTTGGGAGACGCAAAGTGAGCATCACGTCGGTGTTGCATTTGCGCTAGATCTAGGTAGAAACGACCATCCAAGACTCGCTCCCATGGTGTTTCAAGAAAGCGGTAGACATCAGCCACTTCTTCGCGGTCAATCTCAGATTCTTTTATTTCAACCACTTCATGCTCTTTGAGCGCCACATCATATTTCTTTGTCAAAGTCCAAAGCATAACCACTTCAGCCTTGGTCATTGGTGGAGTTCTCGAACGACGAGGATTCACACCTTTACTGGGACCTGAAGGGGATTGAGAGGCATCATCACCTTTTGTAATAGAGTTTCTTCGCCGTTTGCCATTTTTCATTAGCTTTCCACCTGTCCCTTAACTAGAACTATGTGGTGCATTGAGGAAGGTATCTGAAGACCGACTGTGGTGGGTGCCATTAGCAGAAATTGAGGATCTGTTGGCAGATTCTCACCACTAAGCTCGAGTGCACGCTGCACAACACTAAGTACAGCAGCTCGACTTGCTTCATCCAATCTCTGTGTAAATTCATCGATTACATGAAGTGGACTTTTTGCCAGGGTATGAAGTGCAAGGATGAAGGTTTGCGTACTTAATACTCGTTCGCCCCCTGACATGTTGTCATATGTTCGCCAAGCACCTTGACGATTAATGGCAATCTGTACATGAAGTTCAGCTCGGCTTGGTTCATCAGGATATCGTATGGTAAGCCGAACCTGTTTTAGAAAATGACTTAGCAACTGGTTCATACGATGATTCAGTGTCTCCATTGTTTTCTCAAGGTGTCGACGCCATTCAGTGAGCCGACGCTGTACATCCGTCATGAGATTCGCTAGATGACGACGACGTTCTTCCAAATAACTGCGAAGTTGGCTGACAAGTTTCTCTTGTTCCTCATAGGCCATCTGGTCCTGTTCCGTTGCAGGAATTGTTTCAATCATTGCCTCTACACGTAGTCGTTCATCCCTAACCTCATCAGGAGAACGGACCTTGAAAGGACGTGGACCATGCTTGGAGGCAGTTTCTCGGTGACTCTTTAGCTGCTCAGTAAGACCTTGAAGTTCATCATCTCGTTCTTGAAGTTCTCGTGAAAGACGTTCGACTTCAGCCTCTCGACGAGAACAACGAAAGTCCAACCGTCTTATTTGTTCATCAACTTTCAGAAGACGTGAGGATATTGGTTCGATATCGGTATTGAGTTTCTGGAATTCCTGACTATAAGCATCTAATTCTTCATCGAGAACAGCGATTTGATTTTGAAGATCATCAGCCCGTCGCCTTAAGTTTGATAAGACTAGATTTCGATCCTCATCTGAAGCAGTGGCAGATTGTGTTTCCTGGAGAATTTGTAATTGGGAACGAATATCACTAATTTCAGAATTGAGTTGGACACGGTCACGGGTAATTTTTGCTTCTTCTACACGAAGTTCTTGCAGTTCACTGAGAATATCTCGTGGGTCTTGAGATAAACCAACCTCATGGAGAGGAATGCCAAGGGGTACTGTTACGGGCAAGGGGGGACGGGTGAAGGCACCAACACGCAAATAGTGGCTTGAACCATCGCTGGTGATAATATTGCCATTTAGTTCTTTAGCTGCATCAGCAAGAAGATTGGGATCTGCAGATGCCTCTGCAACAGCAGTATTTACAACACGGCTGAGGAATACTACGGCACCAGGGTCACCTTGGAGTAAATCAACAGCCCACCCACGTATTGGGGGTTTGACACGGGGACGAGAGCGAGGTTCCATTTCCTCAGAATCGAGGCGAGCTACAACCAAATTGGGTTTCTCATAGGACCAAAGTTTATCGAAGAGTTGCTTCGCCTCAGAGAAGGCTTCTCGATTTAATGCAAGGAATGCATAGGTGTAGCGTCCAAGAGCTAGTTTAACTGCAGTCTCAAAGCGTTCTTGTCCCCGTTTCATCCGGATAATTGTGAAAATTGGACCAACCACAGACCTGCCTGAACCTGTTTTATCAAGTTCTCTACGAAATTGAATACATGCTCTCAGAATTTGCTCTTCACGTCGGGGGAACCTTTGTGGTTCAGAGGCAAGTTCCTCCTCTGTGGCATCTATTCGAGTGCTTAGTTTTAGCAATCGGTCATCTAATCCATCACGTTGGAGCATGAAATCCCTTAATTCCTCGCGAAGAACCTCATCTTTAGCTGAGGAGGCTCTAGCACCTCTGGATTTTGATTTTCCATATTTGGCGATTTGCTCATTGGTATCTGTAAGGTCACGTTCAAGACCTTGGCGCAAACCACGGGCTTGCATCTGTTTATCTCGGATGGATTGTAGGGATTCTCTTGCAGCTGTTCTTTTTGCTTGAAGATCCTGTCTTCTTGCATCGAGTACAGTCCGTTGTTTATTCAGTTTATTGAGCTGAGTGCGCTCTGCTTCCAAATCATTTTGCAGTGCATCAGTCAAGGATTTCAACTGATCATGAAGCTGTTCACGGTATGCAATTTCTGCCCAAGCTGCTTCAACTACGAGATTCTTTAGGGTTTCTTGGAGTTGCTGCTTTTTCTGGTAAGCATCAAAAGCGGCTTTAAGAACTTGAAGCCGTTGTTCCTCATGACGAATACGGTGCTGAAGAGGAGTAACATTGGCCTGGGCTTGAATGACAAGCAAACGTGCTTCTTCCAGTTTCTCCATCCAATCCTTCAAACCAGTCTCGCTGAGAAGTGTTTCAAACTTCCGACGAGGAGATTGGGAGGCAAATCTGTCTAGAGTCTCAGCCTCTGTGACTGCAAGGGGCGTGTGTCCGAAAACTCCTGCAACTTGAAAGAGCTGCCTAATATCTTGTCGTGAGATAGGACGATTACCAACAGTTCGTCGTTCATTTACCCAATATGAGATAACATTACTTGGAAGAATACGAAGACGAATGGAAACCCTATCATTGTCAAGTAACCGATTAACCTCATTGTCAGGACTTTGCAGAATACGCCGTCCATCAATTCGGAAATTGTTTAGCACCAAAATAACTTCAGCATGTTTGCCAAAACGCCCAATGAAGGCAGAATTCCGCTGGCGCTGCGCCCGTCTAGAATCAAAGCCAATTGCCAGTAGTAGGGCATCTAAAATGAGTGTTTTGCCACTACCGTTGCATCCTGTCACTAAAATAATTGGAGTACGGTCCAAAGGAATTGTTGTATCTCGATGGATGACGAAGTTGATTAAACGTATACTATTGAATATCAGGTGCGATGTTGTAGAAGTTGTCACCCTTGTCATTTTCTCGAATAAAACTCCCTGCGCACTCAATCAGATAAACAGGAATTAGTCTCACAAATAGTTCTGCTAGCTCCAATTATATTTGCCATATAAACTTTGGTGCTTCATTTTTATTAGTTAAGTTAAAGTGGATGTAGATGTATCAAAAAAATTAGGTGAACTGATTGAGTAGTGAAAAAGGATTCTGGCGATCAATCATCGTTGATGTGGAACCCCGACAGAAGGAATTCCGTATAGGAATTGATGAAGAGACCCGTGTTGAAGAAGTGATTAGAACCCTAGTCACTCAGGCACGGGATGAAGGTGTTAACATCGACGAATGGGCTAAAACAAAAATCGGAGAGCAGCGCCCAGAGTTTGTTCTCATCCGAAAAGCACCAGAACCAACTCGGCTTAGCCCCACAGCATCTTTTGGTGAACTAGAGCCCAAGGTTGCTGATGATGAGATGTTCCTCCTCGATGTTGTACCAGAAGTCGGTGACTAAAAAATAGCATTTGTCAAATGTAAATGCACTATGGCATGATACATAAAATATGCAATAAAGGCTGAGTGAGTAATGAGGCGTCCAGTGTTTTCACCAGAACTTTTCAATGCACGAGTGGAAACGCAGATTCAATCATTCTTTGATGCAATGAATAACCTCTATGGTCGAAAGGGTTGGAACCCTGAACCTCCAAGACGCAATGATACAACTTGGAGTAACACCGATTTCACTGTGGAAATCACTGAGAGGTACCAAGATGGAGCATATAAACGAATACAATTTACTATGCGTAACCTGCCCAGTTATTCCCAAAGACCCTCCAGCCCAACTAGCATAAGAGAAATCAGGTATGAACACATCTTTGTTTTCGATCTGCCCCGTGAATATCCTCAGCATATTGGTATGATTCGTCCCACTGCCTTGACCCCCCTCTACCATCCTCGATTATCTTCCAGAGGCACTGGACCTGCTTGCTATTCTGTGCGAGGAGAATTGGATCGCATTCTTGAAACTCTTCCATTCTTTGTATTATTGAAACCTGATCATGTTGAGCCGCCATCCAGGTTTGCTTCTGATCATGGACTCAACAGTGCAGCCATGGCTTGGTATGAACAGAACATTGAGGGCATTGTTAACACGCTTGACCGTCTTTGGGATGAACGTCACCAACAACTTACTCGTCATAGTCATGATAGAGCAAGAGATGAGCCACAAAGAGGGCGAGTAAAAATCCTCGATTCAACACCGTCTTCATCAACGACTGGTCAACGAAAACCACGTATTCTAGATACTGAATCAGAAGGAAAATCACACCGTGTAAGAATCATTGAGGATGAAGAAGCTGACAATGATTAAGAGGTGTCACTTATTCGATGTCTCAAGAACCTCCATCAAAAGACAAAGATGAAGAAGAATCAAGCCCGCCTCATACAAAAGAAAAACGAGACAAAACAGATATTCGTGAAGCAATTGAATCAGAGGAAGTTGAGCAGGCGGACAAGACGAGACGGATTATCGTATTGGAGGAAAGAGAGATTCCCTTTGTGGTGGAGAAACCCCCAAACTTCTCCCCTAATTTCAGAATACGCATCCATCGGATACGTAACCAAGAAGAACTTGGGAAGGATAAGGAATGAGTGTTCAAGCCACCCAAATGACATGTGCTATCTGTGATAAACAAGTTACTCTAGAGATAGCTCGACAAGACTGGTGGCTTTGCACAATTTGCGGCAGCTATGTTTGCCCACAATGTTATATAATATTCCGAGAAAGTGGACAAGATTTTTGTCCGGGAACTATTGTGCGTGGTGTTGAACAGCATTTACCTCATTTCACCCGATTTCTTGCTCCTCGCGCAAATGCATCGCCAAATGCTGGAGAACAACCAACTGTCGCTATACTTGGAGATGTCCGCCGCCGTACACCCCTCCCTAGAGGAGGCAGAGTTATAATTCTAGGCGACGCTGACCCTGAAAGAAACAATGAGAGCCAAGCCACAGGAAACGACCATGACAGTTAATCTTCCCATTCAAATGGCGATAGCGGCACCATCAAAATCCAATGACCTACCAGCAGTAAATCCTGGAGAAGAGGTCAAAATCACACTCACCCGCACATTTGGTGGCCAAAGTGATCGATATGACGCCGGAGAATTGCTTGTTACTGATCCTTTTGGTGTCTTAATCACAAAAATTCCCTTTAGCTTTGGAGAATATACTCGCGGTCAATTCAGGTTTCATCTTGGTAAACACAATTTATCTGGCATCTATCAGGTCATCGTCAGCTTCAAAGGGAATAGAGGTACGAACACCCCCACCAAAACGACAATCTATGATGATACATCTATTGATGGAGAGATTTTTGGCTCCTTTTTACTAAAAGGAGGATACCCATCCATCGTAACACATCGTGTGACATATGAAGCAAAGATTACTAACAAATCCAGTAACCCGCTCAGACATATTCAAATGTTCATTGCTGTCCCTCCTCCACTGCCACCCCGCCAAGAAGTTCTAGATTTACAAATCAGACCAGCTAGTGGCAGTCAGGCCAATGACTTATCAGGGAATAACTGGGTGCACTTTATCCATGATGAGCTTCCTCCACTATCGCATATCACATTTGGGTATACTGCTCTGATTCGGAGTCGCTCAGTCAGATATTCGTTGCCAGCAACAACAACGGATTTTCACATTCCTGAGAATATTAGGGATTATACCAAACCCGAACTGTTTATCGATTCTCATCACCACCTGATTAAGGACCTAGCAAGGGAGATAGCCCGTACAAATCCCTTGCCAGTTCAATTCGTGTCAGCTGCAATGCGCAAAGTGTATAGGATTTTAAAGTATGAGGCACAAAATGAGGAAAAAGGAGCAGCCTTTGCTATTGAGAATCGAAAAGGGGATTGCACCGAGTTTGCTGCTCTATTTACAGCCCTGTGCCGAGCGCATGGTCTTCCTGCTAGACTGCAAGCGGGCTTTGGCTTTGATGGAACCCGTTTCGAAAGACATGCATGGAGTGAGGTTTGGATTCGAGGTCTTTGGGTTCCCGTGGATCCTACTTGGCATGGAGTAAGTGGGCTTCTAGGAATTACTAGTCGTCACATTCCTGTTATTATTGGAAATTGGATGTCGAATCGTATCCGTCAAGAATTGAGCTATTCTTGGCGTGCCGTTAAAGGAACAGCATCACCGGATTTATCGATAAAATGGAAGGTTCAACAAGTTGCTAGGGTGAGTGCAGAGTCAGGTATGCCCCGGGATGCAGCACCAGTTCAACTTCAAGCTAGTGTCCCCGATGCTATTCCTAGGGGAAATACTCTGCAAGTTAATGCCACTGTTACACCCATTCCAAAGGGAAGGATCCCACTGGAATATATGGCCTTGACAGCCACTATTTCAGATGGCGAAATGGATAATGTGGTAGCAATAGAACCTTTTCCAGCAAATCTTCAAACACCAATAAATTTGAGACTAACTGTACCCATGCCAAATTCATTATCAAAGACCACTCTGAGCCTACGTCTGTGGGTTGACCGAAAACCAACTTCTACAGTCTGGCGAAAAACCA
The DNA here is from genome assembly GCA_016550415.1 of archaeon. Next base: position 17,710 of record JABXGU010000049.1, read on the forward strand.
TCGGGCTTTTATAGTTGAATCCCACATGAGCATCTCCGTCAATTATAGCAGAATGGTTTCACCTAGCTTCCACTCCCCCCCAGCACTAAATACTTGAACAGACCCACATAATACCGGTGATGTCTTTGGCTGAAGAAAAACCACCACAAAAACGAAAACCATACCTAAACCCACGCCACTGGCGAATCAGATATCAAGCAGGAAATGACGAAATAATTAATATTGAAGAATGAAAGCTACTTTGCCCTTTTCATGATTTGATCCATCAGAGTATACAAGTCATTGACCATGATGCAGCTTCTAGAAATTTTGAGATAAAAGTCGAGATTTACGTATCTGCTGGCTTATAATCTGCAGCAATAATTTTTGGTGGAACTCAAAAGAATTTGTATTTTGTATCTTACTTGTCTTGCCCTAACTACTCTGATACTATTTGCCTTTATCAGAAGAGTAATAACACCAAGCCCGATTGAAATCTCCTTCTATTGGTGCTAGCTATGCACAGAAGACCATTCATCACAATCTTGCTATTCATAGCTCTCCTCGCAGCCCAGCCACTGCTAATTAGCCCCCAAGGCATAAGAACGGGATTCCTGCCTCGCACCTCCTCACGCCCAATAATAGGACAGAGTCAGGTAGATAGTGATGATGTTCGGTTCGGTCACAATGTTCGAATTATAGATCATGCTGTACCATATGCGTGGCAAGTGGAGCCTACACTAGCAGTATTGAGTGACGGGCAAATACTTGCTGGATTTAAAGAAGCAGAAAGCGATTCAGGTGGCGGGTTCCGCGTAGGGTTTTCTTATTCGACGGATAATGGAAAAACATGGAGTCCTAATATCCTTATGGATCCCACTATCCCTGGTAACCGACAATCGGATCCATGGTTGGTTGCAGATGCAGATGATAATGCATATTTCGTTTTTTTGGACTGGAATGATGTAGCCAGTGGTATTGGTGTTGCGAAGAGCATAGATGGTGGCGTAACATGGTTACCTACAGTTCAGGCAAGTGACACAACAGGCGGATTCGACGACAAAGAGACCGCCTGTATCGATGCTGAAGGTAACATATACATTGTCTGGGATTTCTACGCTGATGTTGGTCCAACTGAAATGCGATTTACAAAATCCGTAGATGGAGGTACTACATTCCAGCCCACAACCCCAATACTCACGCCCTATATACCCTACATTACTTGTTTTCCTAATGGTACTCTTTTTGTAGCGACAAATGAATGGCAGGGATTGGGTGGAACTCCATCTCAAGATGTGTGGATTAGCCGCTCTAATGATGGTGGTGTAACATGGTCACCCCAAATTCCTGTAACTCCTTTTGAAGTGGATGAAGTGGGTATTATCGATGTAGTCGATACAGATAGCCAGAACAATATTTATGTGGCATATTCAGCGGGCACTTGGGATTTCATTGGGAATATTTCACCTTACGAAAATTACACGGAGATTTACGTTACCAAGTCAACGGATGGCGGTTTCACCTGGAGTAGTCCAATAATGATTAACAATGTGACAACTGGTGTTCAACGAATGGCGGAAATGCATATTGACGAAACTGATACTATTCATGTTGCTTGGCTTGATGGTCGTGATGGTGAGTGGAACATTTACTATAGCTATTCTGATGATGGGGGAACTTCATTCCACCCAAACGTTCGTGTAACTAGCGAAGGAACACCACTCGATTATTGGCGACCAGGCGACTACTTCACAATGCGCACGGGTCCAAACGGAGTCTGTCTTGTCTGGACAGATGGGCGAGGAGAAGATTTAGATATTTATTTTGCTGCCCAAGACTTTGCTGCTCCGACAGTCACTCATTTACCAGTCAGCCAATGGTGGGTAAATACTCCATTAACACTTACCGTTGAAGTTACTGACGATGACTATGTTGAAACAGTTTGGGTAGGCTATCGAACCTCTTCTGACAGTGATTTGCGTTATATTCAGTTCGCGAAAATAGCTAATAACACCTATCAAGCAACAATCCCCGCTACTGATATTGTTGGAATCAGCCTTGATTATTCCATTATTGTGTATGATTCAGCTGGGCGAGTTACCCGTCTTCCCATTAGTGACGCTGAATGGTTCACAATCGCCCTATTCCCAATTTCCTTCAGTATGTTGCTCGTCATTGTCAGCTCTATAGCAGTGATTACTGTGGTAGTGATTTTTTCAGTGTGGTTTCTCCGACGTACTCCTTCATCGCGACCTTAGCAATTTAGTTAACGTCAGTGCTGAACTATTCGAGTTATAGCCAACGGTTTCATGTTACCGCAAGAAGGCTAATGGAACGTTCAAAGGAGCTACAATGTTTCCCCCATTCTAGATTTAGATTGCATTTTCTTGTGCAGAGTCCTACAAAAAATCTCTGAACATGCCCGATTTGGCATAATTAATCCACTTTGAGATTTGTGTTGACGAAGATTATAATGGATGAAGCGTCCAATTGCTGGCTCAAGACCCTCCTGCCATTTGCCAGTTATACGCCACTGTTTTAAGCCCACTAAGACACGAGTCGCTTCCCAAGCCATTATTGCACCCACAACGGAGGTTACGTAGCTTATCATGGGAAATCGTGGAAGTGTGTCCACAAAGAAGGGGTCACAATGAGTACGAACCTGGTTTGCTAAGACATGGTCAACAAAATCCTGACTCCAAGAACAAACCATACAGGCCGTATGGGGTGGTGCTAAAACTTCAACTGATACAAAGTCCATTCCCATAGCACCATTGACAATTAGACGAGGGGGCTGAAGGCTCAGATTTTTTGCATTGAGTAAGAATCGGGCATAATGGTTGTCCACACCAACAAGAACCAGATCAACGTTCCACACCTTGTCAGGAGCTTCCTGAATTGGTAAGGCATAGGGTTCAACAATAGTATCAGTAGCTAGTTTTGGCAAGCGTTCTGCAATTGCATCCACTTTGAACTTGCGTTCATGATCTTCTGGTCGGAAAAATACACATCGGTTCAAATTAGAAGCAGCCACTTTGTCAGGGTCAACTAGAATGATTTTACTCACACCTAGTAATCCGAGATTCTTGCAGACTTCATTTCCAACGGCACCAGCACCCACCATAAGAACTTTGGCAGCTTGAACTCGTTTCAGGTTATCAGAGCCAAGCCAACGACGTGTCCGGTCATGGCGGTCGCGTTCGAAGAAATCCAATTCCAAGGGAGTCGGTGTTTCCTTGGGCATATTTTTTCCCTACATTTCTGTCTCTTCTGGTGGCTTGGGTACATCGGGACGATATACGCAGTAATCAACACGTTCTAATTTCAAGGGTGCTTCAACCTCAAAACGCTGAAGCATGAACACCTTGAAGATTCGACTTATTGGATCGATGAGGAAAAAGACATTCCCTTCAGCGTAGAATGGGGTTTTGAAGAAGGTGCGCATATCGATGCCTGAAAATTCTGGATCTGTTCCGAAGGGATGAGAGTGCCAAAGCCCAACTACGCGTGGTGCTTGAGGGCTGGAACCATATCGGTCGTGAAGTGCTAGTCGATATTCCAATATTCCTTCAGGAGTAAAACGGGCATAAGCTGTGCTAGATTCAACCCGTCCTGTAGCCCAGTCAGTTACCCGTACATACTTTACATTGTTCCAAGAGCGACGGAATCCAAGAATTACACCAAGTGCTTCCCTTGGAGGTCTTTTTCTGGCTGCCCTCCGGCAAAAATGGAAGATATCCCAATA
>JABXGU010000050.1 GCA_016550415.1 archaeon
GTACTCCGACTAGGAATTTTCAGATACAAAATACTAGCAACAAGGGTAATGACATTGACTATAATACCTACAGGGATGATAGCGAGAAGGATGTATAGTACATTTAATGTAGGGGTATGGTCATAATGCAAAGTAGGATTCCTATGATAGCCAGGATTGAATATGAGTTGGACGTACTCGCCTTCTATACGACTTTTCCACATGAAGGGACCAGAGCCAACGGGCACTGGGTTTGTAAAGGTTATTGGGCTCACGATACCCTCCCAGATGTGCTCTGGAAGAATAGTCCAATCTCTGAGGTTCTCCCAGGCCCAGTAGCTGTCAGAAGTAGAGACAATTCGGACTGTATCTGCATCCACCTCTTCGATGTAATTAAAGTATTCGAATTTTGAGATATAATTGGGTATTTGGTTTTCATAGATGTAATTGTAGCTGAAGACAACATCATCAGCAGTGACCGCAACACCGTCGTGCCATGTGGCGTTGGTGTGCAGGTCGAAGGTGAACTCCCAGTGGGGAGTTGGTGTGCTGACAATTGTCTTGGTCCAGCCACTAGCAAGACCGTTACCGTATTGGGTGTTCTCTAGGTCGATTGGGCTGAGTTCACCGACCAGACTACTGTAGATTTGTGAGAGCACATATTGACCATAGTCAGAGGTTGACATTAGTGGGTTTTGAGTGTCCATAGCAACAGGAATCATGGAGTTAAAGGTGCCACCAGTTCCGGTGGTTGGGTCACGACCTTCAGCACCCTCCTGTAGCTTGACGAGCTGTGGAGTCCAGTGATTGTTAAAACCAATTGACCAACCGGGAGTGTTAATCCATCCTGTCCATCTGTCGTTTCGGATGGCATTAACAACCAAGTTGGTATAGCAGACAACCAATGGGCTGTTCCAGACAAAGATTTCCTGTGCTTCATGAGCATATTCTATTGCATCCTCAAAGGTTGTAGCTGAAAGCATGTTGTCTAGAGTTTCGTCAAAGGTCTCATTTGACCAGTTCCAAACATTGCCATATGGGTCTGGAATGAGCTCAGTTCGAAAGTCAGTGAGGAACAATGGGTCTGGACCAGTAGAAGAGCCAAAGGCGATTGCTTCGTAGGCTCGTGGAATTTGGTACATCCGGTCGAGACAAGTGCAAAAGTCTGCTGCGTATGGTTCGAAGTCGATACCTATTTCCTCGAATGTAGCAGCCTGGCTTTGCCATGCGGCCTGCCAGTTTGTACCTATGTGGTGGTAGGCTAGACGGAAGGTGAATGATTCACCGTTGGGTGCTTCACGCAATCCATCTCCGTTAAGATCAACAAATCCAGCACTTTCAAGAGTTGCGATTGCTGCTGGAACATCTGATTCGTAGAATGTGCCTTCCACGTCAGGGTTGTGCCAAGGCGGAGTACTCGTGGTGATTGGTGAGTCTAGTGGGTAGCCAATACCTGCCCACATGATTTCAGAAAATTCATACTTATCAATTGCGTAGTTGATGGCTCTGCGAAATTCGGGGAAGTTAAAGGGGGTGTGTAGGCAGTTGAAGGTTACGTGGCCAAATCCCCTTCGTAGGGTTGGTACTACGGTGATGTAGGGGTCTGTTTCTTGTACTTCAATGATTGCTGCGTCATTAATGAAGTCGGTGAGAATGTCGATTTCGCCTGTTCGTATGGCAGCCACTTGTACATCTTGACCAGCAATAACTTTGAAAATGACTTCATCAGCATAGGGTCCTGTGGGATCAAATCCATCCCAAGCAGGAGACCTATAAAGCAGTTTCAAATGTTGGGAGTCTGTCCCAGATGGAAAGATAAAAAAGAAAAATAAGGCAAAAAAAATGCAAATTGTTAGCAGCTTTAAGAAATAGTTTCTCATTTCTTGTAATTACCCCCCGACCATTACAAAACCTCACAAATGAGATACTTCTTGTGTAGAAACTTATCAATTATGCCTTAAACGACTTATCATTTGGGCAAGGCTTGATTTTTCCCTTTACCTTCATCACATGTGATGAGATAACAGATATTATTCTTTGATTTGTATTCCACAGCTAGCGCAGTAGGTTTCACTACCCCATAAAGGCGAGCCACAACTAGGACAGTGACCCATCTGCGATGCAGACGATTTTACATTTTCAATAGGTGGCATATGTGATTTCCTGCGAATAGCCGAACCAGGATATTTCAAGTACCAAATGCTAGCAACAATGGTAATGAAAATAACCACAACACCTACAAAAATGTAAAGACCAAAAAGGTGTGGAGGAGGTGTATGATTGTGATGAACAAGAACTGCCCTGTGATAGCCAGGA
>JABXGU010000531.1 GCA_016550415.1 archaeon
AGTCAAGGGCAATTTGGACAGGGGATTGGGGAAATGCAGGACACAATAGCTGCTATGGACTTCCTTCGGAATCAATCGCATATAGATAGTTCTCGAATTGCCCTCTTGGGATATAGTTTCGGTGGCAGTATGGCGCTTGCTGCGTCCATGGATGCTAATCCCGCTGCTTTAGTAACCATCAGTGCTCCGATAAGATCCTCTGAAATTGATTCTGCCATTGTCACTGAGGGCATTCGGTACGTGAATTGTCCGGTCTACATTGTCCATGGGCGTGATGACGATTCGGTACATTACGTTGAAGCTGAAGGAATCTACGCCCAATTGCAGGTTAAGGAAAAATATCTTCGGCTGATTAAAGGGGCAAATCATTTCTGGACTCGTCGACTAAATTTCATTATTCCCATGATTATCGCATTTCTCATGGATAAACTCGGAATGAAATGACCCCGCTTGGGTTCTCATCTCTTTCTTTTTTTGGAACTCTGTTTCCGTCCTAACAATAATGCTTAAGTGGGGGCTTGCTGCTGCTAAGGTCTCGAGGTTGCCTGGCATGGTAAAGGTCTATGGGAAGTCAGCTGAAGAGGTAGCGCGTCTTATTAGGAACGGAGATGTAACCGTTGATCTAGTTGGGATTGGCAATATGGGGCTTCCAGTGGCAGTAGCCTTTGCCAAAGAAGGTGCTAAGGTTGTGGGGGTCAGGAAGAATCAATCGGTTGTTGACCAAATTAACCAGGGTAACTCTCCGTTGGTCAGTGAGCCACAAGTTGCAGATTTGCTGCAGGAAATGATCGAGTCAGGTCAACTTCGGGCAACTACTAATGGAACCGAGGCTGCGAAGGATGCAGACGTTATTATTATTCTAGTTCCCTTACTTGTAAACGATCAGGGTCAGGAAGACTACTCAATCATCCAAGATGCCACAAGGGCAGCCGGAAAAGGTTTGAAAAAAGGGACTCTCGTGATTATATCCACCACTATGCCACCGGGAGCAACCGAGGGTGTAGTCAAACCTATTTTAGAAGCGGAAAGCAAAATGGTGGCTGGAAAAGACTTTGGACTTGCACATAGTCCCGAGCGCCTTATGGTTGGTCGCGTGATGCGTAACCTCTACAAATACCCGAAAGTCGTTGGTGGCATTGACCAAGCGAGCACTGAAGCCGCGGCAGGTGTTTACAGCATTTTTGGTAAAGTTGTGCGAACTTCCTCTCTCATTGCAGCAGAGTTGGTAAAAGTTGCCGAAGGAACGTTCCGGGATTTGAATATTGGTTATGCGAACTTCTTGGCCAAACTCTGTGAACCATTAGGGGTGGATACATGGGAAGTGATTGCTGCTGCAAATGAGGATACAAAAGAACATTGCATGATTCACCGACCCAGTGCTGGTGTAGGTGGTCATTGCATTCCGGTCTACCCTTGGTTTCTGATTAACAAAGCTGAAGAGTTAGGAGTAGATGCGGCCCTGCTACGCCAAGCCCGGTTCATGAATGATAGCATGCCTCTCCATACCGTGAAATTAGCTATCCAATGTTTAAAAGCCCACGGAAAAGACATTAAAGACTCCCGAATAAGCCTTCTTGGCATTTCCTTCAGAGCTGATGTGAAAGAAACTCGGTTTGCGGCTAGCCTCCAAATTCTTCGACATCTACACACATACAATCCCAAAGCGATTCTTGCACATGATCCATATTTTTCAGAAAAAGAGATTCGAGATTTTGGGTTTACTCCCGCTTCACTTGATGAAGCCCTTGCAGCTGACTGCATTCTTCTTATCGCATCTCATCAGGCATATCGAGATGCAAAAGATAAACTGGAAGCCGTTCAAGACTGTTTAGTGGATGCAACAAACCTCCTCCCTGGAACTGCTTGGAAGGTTGGTCGGATTCCTTCAACATAACTTGTTTATTTCCTAATGCAGAAAATCTTAACGAAGTTGATGCAATTACACGCCAAACACGCCGGTTTGAATCAGTAAAAACAGTAACTGTACTTATTGCCAA
>JABXGU010000051.1 GCA_016550415.1 archaeon
ATCCGGGCAGACTGATTGACTATTTTCGCCTTTTCGTAAGATTACTACAGGAACTAGACATGTTACCAAGGGATGTATCTACTTCTGGTGCTCAAGCAGGTCTCTGCCCAGTTGCTGGTCCTCTTTTGACTACTCAGAGCAACCGGATTCTCTTAGTTGGAGATGCCGCCGGGTTTGTATCTCCTGCTACTGGTGGAGGTATTGTTCCTGGAATGATTAGTGGAAAACTTGCAGCAGAGACACTCGCAGAAGCAATCAAACATCAATGCTTCGATAACAGATTCCTTTCGCGATATCAGATAAGATGGGAACAGCAAATCGGAAGATTCCGTGGTGAACTCCTAATACAGCGAATCTTCCTTACACCCCTATGCAACATCTTTGTCCGCATTGGAGAACGAGATGCAGGCATACGACAACTTATTGCTTCAACACAGAAACATGGCTCAGGGGCTTCATATGCTAGAGGAGTGAATCTTTACACTTTACTTGGCAGATTTTGCTGGGATTTATTAAAGGGAGCATTTGGACATCTTTAGTGATAATTATTCTTCATTTATAGGAAACATGCGAAAGCTTTTCTGTAAAATTTATTATAAATAACATTATGCCATCAATTACTGGTGAGAAAATAAAAGGATCAGCAAAACCGCTAATTGCATTAGCCATAGCATTGATTGCGTTGTACAGCTTTGGATTCTATACCGTCTTGATTCTAATTACTCCCATACTGCCAACAATAAATACGATAATAGTTACTGCTCTACCTTGGCTTGAACCCTATTGGTTTGCCATTTTCATATTCATCTTTCTTATAGTATTCCTAGGAATTGTCCTAGCATACATTGTATTGCGTCTAATGAAGCGTGCCGCTGCAGGAGTGCTTCGAGTTGTATGGCTTCTTGAAGCAGTATTCATGATTGGCTTAGGTATCTTCCTGTTCATCTTCATGGGGCCCTTTGGAATATTCGGGCTTATTTTCCCAATAATTGGCATCATCCAATTGTGGATTTGGTTCCGTCGAAGACAGAAAATCGAACGTGCAGGAAAGCTTGTCGAATTTACTGCAACACTTCTTCTTGAAGAAAAAGAGATGTTCATCGTTCCCTTGGTTACAGCGATTTTTAGCATGATTACATTCTTCTTAATGTTTACAACCTTCTATTGGATGTATAGCACACTTCCCACTTTGGGAGTTACATATGATTCATGGCTTTACTTTGGCTTCGAAATACTGGTTATTGCAGCTTATTTATTCGGCTATTTTGCTGTCTTCTATCTCTTTGAAGGCATCAATGTCTCCATTGCCCATACATGGTATAGAAAAGAAGACCCTGTATTACGTGGTGCCCTCTCTGAAGTTCGCAGCGTAGCAGGAACAATCATTAAATTTGCAGCACTACGAACACTAATTGCAGCTTTTCAGAGTGCATTAAGAAGAGGAGGACGAAGAGAAGGTGGAATCTTCGCTATCATCGGGGCTATCCTTTCACGAATCATTGGAGCAATTTTCCGATTCCTTACTTATTTCACACTTCCATCAATAATCATCGAAGGACGCGGACTAAAAGATTCCATCAAACGGTCAGCTAGCGTGACCTGGCGCTATTTAGTTGATGTCTATATAGCAGAAACAGGAGTATCAACGGTATTCAGCCTATTCGGAGCCATACTCACACTAGGATACTTTGCTACAGGCTTTATCTTCGGATACATATTTGGCATAATTGCATTTGCAGATAGCTTCTTCGCCCTCTTCGTTGGCATCATCTTTGCCATCTTCTTCATGATCTTCGCTGCGATTCCCAGCTACTTCATATTCAGACCACTCAACACTGCCTACCGCACCTTCATGTTTGCCTATGCCCTTGATGAAGAAAGCGGCTTCAAACTACCCAGCAGATTACCCAAAGCTTATGCAGATACAATAGAAGAAGCGCAAGCCGAATGGGAAGGAAAACCTGGTAAGCGAGGACTACAGGAACCACCCAGCGAATGGTGACATTAAAACCAGAGTATACTCTTACTTTGAAGCTTGGAGTTAAGCCTCCAAGCTTCTCTCTTTTTTATTCCTAGCATATTTTGCTCAAGATAGCATTGACTCACTTTACTAGCTATGATTATTTTGAATCAATAGGATTGAAAAAAAAGGGAGTGTGGAAGCCATATTATGGCTTCCTTTGTCGACGACGTGAGATAACACCTATTCCAAGGGCAGATATTACACCAAGAGTAATTGCTATCGCAGGGAAGCCAGGAATCGGAGGTGGTTCGATAAAATCGATATTGATGAAGGAAACGGAAGGCGTGCGATCGTCATTGATGGTGGTGAAGCTTACACGCCAGCGGATGTCGTTGCCAGTATTTGTGAAGGTATAGGCAATTCCGGGGGTAACGCTCTCCCAGTTAACACCTCCATCTACTGACATGAACCATTCAATCGAGGTGCCTGTAGGGACACTTGATGTTGAAGTGAGTGTGGCTTGAGTGATTTGTGTTGTGGAGGTGTAGAGACTTAACGATTGGGCAATGGTGGTACTCTCATAAGTGTTACCAGCACTACGGAAGATACGGAAGATGAGGAGTTGGTTTCCACATGCTGCGTATAGATAGTCACCTCCGATGGTGAGACTTCGAACATCGGGATTACCTGTAGAATAGCTTGAGACTAATTGTATTTCATTGACATTTGAGGCGTCAATACAACGTAGTCCGAACCCTCGTTCTCCACTAAAGACAGTAGTTCCAAAAATCGTTACTGCTGTACAGTAGGTGTCACCGGGAAGGGGATCGTAATCAGCGTTGATTATGTTCCATGGATCTGTAATATTGACAAAGTTGAGACCTGACAAACCATTTGCGATTACAGCAAAGTCACCAGAAACCGCGATATCCTCTGCGTCAGTCCACTGGAGACCATCTGTGAATTGTAGATTGAAACCGTTGAGATTATAGTTATGCTGACCAAACTCCCCTGCAATGCTACCGCCTCCAACAACATAAGCGAAATGACCCTGGACCATCAAGGCTGTGGCGTTTTCCATCATGTCAATATCGTCGATATAGACTAGGTTGTAAGGATTTGAGATGTTCATGAGGTAGAGTCCCCATAGGCCATCCGCTACATAGGCAACATCACCAGCAACAGTCACATCATATGGGTAAGTAAAACCGACATAGTCGCGGAAGACAACATTAGAGGGGTCTGAGATATCAAAGCAATTGAGACCCTTGTTGGAGGAACCCCAATTGGTGACATAGGCGAACTGTCCTTGGACATCCACTGTCGTATAGTCAATGGTAGCACCTTGCCAGATACGGTCGAGAAGGATTGGATTTGTTGGATCGCTCACATCGAGAACTACAAGACCATCAGCACCAGCAGCGACGTAAGCAATGTTACCTTGGATTGCTACGTCATTGGCGTGATAGGTGTTGTAGGTTCCCACGAGAGTAAAATCGGTGACCAAACTTCCTACACTATAGGTGTATACACCGTCGCTAGCACCTATTACAAGAACACCACCCATAAGGTCTATCTCATATGCATCAGAGATAGCTATGTTTGCAACAGCAACAGGGCTAGTGGGAGTAGAGACATCGAAGACTTGAACACCCCCTGTACGGTCAGCAACGAAAAGCGTATTCCCTTGCATTGCAAGTTTTACAGCGTTTCCTGGAGTGTCAGCACTGCCAATGATTACAGGAGCACTTGGGTCACTTATATCGACGATTTGAATACCACTTGGACCATCAGCAACATAAGCAATACCTCCATCGACTAAAACTGCTGTTGCATTTCCTGGAGTATCAATATAACCGGGGCTTGGCTGTGTTACTGCATAAGGATTGGATACGTTGCAAACCCAAAGCCCATAATGACTTTCAGCCAGAAAGGCATAATAGCCCTCTACATCGACACCTAGTGTTGTCATTGAACTCCAATTATTTGGTATGCGGACAGGACTAGTCGGGTCTTGTATATCTATGACAACAAAAGCCCGACTTCCTGAGGAATCATATGCAGTGGCGTAAAGGAAGTGTCCCTGAATGTCAATGTCGGTAACAGACCCATCAACAGTTACTGAACCCAGATAAACACCACTTACGCTACCATATCCATTGGGATTTGATACGTTGTAGAAGGAAATAGCGCCTATGCCGCTGGTGGCATTACGTCCACCATAGAATATGTCGCCATCAACTAGCCCAGTGATAAACTTAGTAAATGAATCTCGTGAACTCATCAGTGTGATATCAGTAGGATCGGAAATATTGAGAATCCGGTTACTCGAAATTGAAGATGCAGGATCGTATACGACAATGTAGGCTTTGCTTCCCTGAACATCAAGTCCACGAATAGGCTTTGTAGTTACATAGTGGTCGAGCTGCGTGATTGAATAGCTGCGAGGACTGCTAATAGAGCCGGTGCCCCAACCTTCAGCCGTAGTAGCAGGATCTTTGTAGGTTGTTGTTGTGAAACTCTCTGTTACTGTTCCATCCGCAGCAACAGAGGGAATACCTGTGATTACCAAGAGTGCAATGAAAAATACTGAAAACATAACTTTAGATTTGAGATATTTCATGATTTTTGATTCCCTCTTTGAGAATCGTTGACACTAGTGCGAGTTTGTAGCTAAAAAATGCCACTGATTCATGTTCTCGAACTTCCTAAACAAACTATTTTCAAGAAAAGTAAATCAATATGTAGATTTGATTCCAAAAAAATCTTTAAAATCTGAGAGGAATCTTTCTTGTTTGAAATAAAAATAGAGGGATAAGAACTTGATCAACTGTCCAGTGAATGAGAATATCGTTCAATGAATAGACTGAGAAAAGAAGGTTGAGAAAAAAGGGAGGGAGGACAGACGCTAGTAAAGCGCCTGTCTGTCATTATGCTATGTGCGTCTACGACGTATTAGTCCAAATGAGATTCCTAGGAATGCTCCTATGGCTATTGCAACTAATGGGAAGCCAGGAATCGGGGGTGTTAAGATGTCAATGTATCCGTAGTCAATGCTAACACTGTTAATTTGAGAGGGATTACATAGGGGACTATTGAATTCGACTCGCCAGCGTAAATCGGTGCCTGTGTTTGTGAATGTGTGCATTACTCCCGGTGTTACGCTTTCCCAGTGGCTACCACCGTCCGCAGACATAAACCAAGCTAGGGATGTACCAAATGGAGTGTAACCTGTGTAGGCAAGCGTAGCGTTTTCAATGACTAGATCTGTAGTGTCAACTTCTGTTGATTGCGCTGTGGCGGCTGCAAAGGTTGCGCCTGCGCTCCAGAAGAGTCGTAAAATGACCAGTGATGAACGATTGGCTACATAGGCGTAATCACCATGAACAGTTACCTGTGTGGCGCCAGTTGCAGCTGCGTAGTTGCTGATTATTTTGATATCATAGACATTGGTGGCATCGACAAGGCGAACTCCACCACTGCCACGGGCACTGACAATATAGGGTCCAAAGCCCCAAACGCCCAATGAAGTATTAGTTGTATCATATATTGTATCAGTGTAGGTGATGCTGGTTGGGTCAGTGACATTGCGCACTGAAAGCCAATCATCATTGGCACAATAAGCGAATTCACCGTCCACAAAGACGTCATATTGGGTGCTTGTTAGACTGTACGAGGATATGAGTGATGGGCTGTTGATTGTTGTGATGTCATAGATGTGGAAGCCTAATCCTCCGCCGTTGAGGTCTTCAACAATGTAGAGGTGGTATCCTTCTACCCAAAGCGCAGTCATGTTGGTAGCAATGCCTGACCAGTTAAAGATAACAGACGGATTATATGGATCGGAGATGTTCACACAACCAAATCCAGTATTGAAGGAGTAGAAGACCACCTCGCAATGCATGAATACATCGATACAACCATTGGCCGGGACAGTGGCCATTACCTGAATGTTGCTGGGATCACTAACATCCAAGATATAGAAGGCGCCTGAGGCTGAATTATCAAATAGACATACGATGTGTCCTTGAACATCCAGTTTTGCACAGAGAGTGACACCAGGGTTGTATAAGTCTAGAAGCACTGGATTGGTAGGGTCACTCACATCTAAGGTTAGGAAGCCATCAGGACCAGCAGCCACATAGGCTATGTCGCCCTGTACTCGCACATCCCAGACTTCGTAGTCATCATAGGAGCCAATGAATGGGAGGTCAGCCATGCCACTGCCGATTCGGTATGTGTAGACACCATCATAGGCACCTACTACTAGGTCTCCGCCATAGAGGGCTACCGCATAGGTGTATGGTAGACTGGATATGGCTGTAACTATGACAGGATTGTATGGGTCAGTAACATCCAATACTTGGACGCCGCCTGTCCCATCTGCGACAAACAATGTCTTTCCTTGAAGGGCAAGCTTCTGAGCATTACCCGGTGTATCACAGCTTCCAATTATAGTAGGAGTACTGGGATCACTGATATCAATAATTTGTACACCACTTGGACCATCAGCAACATAGGCGAAGGACCCATCAACAAGAACAGCAGTTGCATTTCCTGGAGTGTCAATGAAGCCTGGTGATGGTTGGGATATTGAATAGGGATTGGAAACGTTGCAAACCCAAAGCCCATAGTGGCTTTCAGCAATATATGCATAATAGCCTTCCACATCAACACCGAGTGCTGTATCTGAGCCCCATAAATTCGGGATGCGAACAGGATTATAGGGGTCTTCTACATCGATTATTACGAATGCTCTAGTGCTCGCAGAGCCAAAGCCAGTGGCATAAATGAAGTGACCCTGCACATCAATGTCGGTGACAGAACCATCTATTCCGATGTTAGTTATGTAAACGCCGCCTCCATCAAGGTAGTAAGGGTTGCTGACATTGTAAAAGGAGACCTTACCACCACCAAGGGTGCTTACACCTGCAAAGAGGATATCTCCAGCCGCCATGCAGGACAGGAGATGGTCCCAAGAGGCACGGTTACTATATGTTTGTAGATTCGATGGATCAGTGATGTTGAAACAATCAACGGTAGCTTCCCCTGAGGGAGCATATTCAACAGCATAGAGTCTTCGTCCTTGAACGTCTAAATCTCGTACAGGATTACCTGTTACGTTGTAGTCTAGTTGTGTAACAGTGAATGCGTGCGGATTCGTAATGTATCCAGTGCCCCAGCCTTCTGCGGTTGTAGCACCAGCATCCCGGTAAGTTGTAGTAGCAAAGGATTCTGCGTAATTACCTGAACCTAGAGGAGATATGCTTGCACTTATTGTACTGTAGTTTGAGGGGGGTATGTTAGCGAAAACAGTCAATGAGAGGAGAGTGATGAGAAATATTGGTAATACTAATCTGTATTTACATAGAGCCATTTTTTATTCCCTTAAATCTATTGAGGTTTGTTGGAACATTATAGAATGTGTCTTCTAATGTAAAATCCTTTTTGGCTGGCACAAAACTATTTAGTTTAGATTTTTCTAGTCTAGAGTAGGGTGTATGGTATTGAGGATTCGCCATACGGCTCTGTTTATATATTTTACATTGCTGGCCATCCTACTTTCAGGTGGAATATCCAGTTCGATTTGCTCTTCGTCGTACCTGTCCAGTGACCCAATCCTCATTTATTCTCTTTCAGGTGAAATTACAGGTGTTACTGCCTCCACAATTCAAGATGTCCTTTCAACTGCTCAAGAATCCAATGCAATGTTGATTGTGATTGAGCTTAATACACCGGGTGGAGAAGTGATGGCGGTTCAAAGTATAATGCAAATGTTTGCAACCTCTTCAATACCCGTACTGGTTTTCGTGCCTACTGCTTCAATTGCTGTTAGTGGTGGAACATATCTTTTGATGGCATCCCATATTGCTGGGATGGGTACAGCGGCCCAGATTGGCTCATGCCAGCCGGTTGTGGGAGTTGTGCCTACTTATGAACCAAAATATCTTGAATTCGTTGTCACACTGATGACCAGTCACGCACACCTTCACGAACGTAATGAAACCGTGGCATCCCAATTCATTCTTGAAAACTTGAATCTTGGAACTACAGAGGCAAAGGACAAAGGAGTCATTGAATTCTCGAGTGCATCGCTGGATGAACTTCTCACAGAATTAGAAGCGTACACACTAATTCAACGTGAAATAACACCAGGCGATTCCACCTTTCGACTCGTTCCAACAGCTGATTTACCAAGCTATACAAATTATACAGAGTTTTCAGATTTCCTGGATGTTGCCTC
>JABXGU010000532.1 GCA_016550415.1 archaeon
CATGTCCACAGGATCTGGAATTTCTCTTAGTGATGGAAAGCATGGCACTCCGAGTACGGATGCATACTTGGGATTGATAGCCCAAACTTTTCCAGTGTACTGAGGTTTGATAAAGTTCTGAATTATTGCCTGTCCGACACTATTTGGTGAGGCAGAAGCACCGTAAATGGCAACACTCTTTGCTTTGAAGAAGAGGTCAAGGGCTGAATCGGTTTTCTTATCCACTACCGTCACCTCCGATGAGCAACAGGATTCCTGTGTGAACTGCCAGTACTTGTAGGTTTTCATAAGCTTCACTATCAAAATTCTAATAGCAAGCATGGGTAAGCAAAATACGAGGCACAAGCTTGACTTTTGACATTCTTCTTGAAGGCTCTACAATTCTGGAGTCATCACATGATGATTTCACGAATTGGATGAAACAAGGATTAGAGGTCAGAAGACGTAATTTCAGCGATGATTTACTCTGTTATAGCCCAACAGCATACCCCTACGAAATCGATGAGCATAAACAAACCAGTTCCTACAACTTTGGTTCACTTAGTGTTACTGGGACTTCATGTTCGTTAAATTGTGAACACTGCCAAGGTAGGCTTCTCAAGGGTATGGAACCAACTATAAATCCAGACAACTTGGTTAATCGATGCATGGAAATCAAAGTTCGAGGGGGAGAAGGCGTTCTTATCAGTGGTGGGTCTGATTCAGAAGGCCACGTTCCATTGGACAGGTTCGGGGAAGCTATCAGAATCATCAAGAATGAACTGGACCTGAAGGTTGTAGTTCATACTGGTCTTGTTAGTGAAAAGACATCCCAAATCCTTGCAGATGCAAATATCGATGCCGCTATGCTAGACATAATTGGAGATGAACAAGTCTCGAGTCAAGTATATCACATCGATAATGGGCCCAAGAAGATGGAACACTCTCTACAACTGCTGCTGGAAAATGGGATCCCAACCGTCCCACATGTCCTAGTTGGACTTGATTATGGACGACTTAATGGCGAACTGCAAGCTTTGCAAATGATTTCCGAGAACAATCCCGCCGCAGTAGTCATCATTGCCCTCAGCCCTATTCGCAAAACCCCTATGGAGCATGCCAGTCCTCCTTCCCCTGCAAACATTGGTAAAATCATTACAGTGGCTCGATTAAGCATGGAGACGACACCTATCCTGTTAGGCTGTGCTCGCCCCATTGGAGAACACAAGGTTGAATCAGATAGGTATGCTATCCAATCAGGGGTTAACGGGATTGCATATATCAGCCAGGAAGGCGTTATCCTTGCAAAAGGTATGGGACTGAGTCCAGTGTTCAAAGACATATGCTGTAGTCTTGCTTTTCTCAATCTGTAGGTATTTGTTTTCGACTGATCCATCCAGCAATTTCGTATCCAAAATCAAATATCCATAGGCCAATCGCACTGGGAAGAAAAAGTGGCCAGATTAATGAGATAAATAGAACTGAACATTTGAGAGAGAACCGATACGCAAAGAATTGAGCGGCACGTGGTGTGACATTTGTGTCCACCCAGTCGTTGCCTTTCTCATCAAGCACAGCAGCAAA
>JABXGU010000533.1 GCA_016550415.1 archaeon
AATAATCCTGATAGTAGGTTAGTTTCCACGGTGGTATTGGTGGCATTAGTTGACTTTGTTCCAATGGTCCATCTTCGACTATATAATGGAAAACCTTCTGGTAACGATATTACGAAGAAGCTGTGAACAGTCAAAATCCTCAGTCCAGAACATGTAAATTGAATTTTTTTCTCCTTTTCACCATTTCCATTGACCAAGGAATCAAGAAGTAGTGTTATGGAAACCGCAAATGGTTAGGAGCTAGGAACTTTGTTACAGTAGAAGGCTTTTTTAACAGAAGCTAATTATAGGATTGACCCTACGGAGTGTGCCCAATCATGGCAGTACCACTATTAATCCTTGTCCTCATGGTTCTGTTCTTCCCGGGAATCCTTTTCCTTATGTTTTATGCGTTCTATATAGAATGGGTGGACAGAAAGTTCTATGCTGACCAGCAACACCGTATCGGTCCTGTTTATACAGGTTGGCGCGGCATCCTGCAGCCCTTCGCAGACTTTGTAAAGCTGATGGCGAAAGAGGATGTAACGCCGGATGCAGCAGATAAAACTGGTTTTACTCTAACCCCCATTCTCGCTTTGACAATTCCCTTTACAACCTTGATGCTTGTGCCTATCATAGGCTTCGCTGGAATCGTTGCATTTGAAGGCGATCTGCTAATGATTGGCTTCTTGAGCACAATTTTCACAATGACTCTTTTCTTGGCTGGATGGTTCTCTTCGAACCGATTTGGCTTTACAGGAGCAGTAAGAGGGGTCATTCAGATGCTTGCATATGAACTGCCCTTGCTCCTAGGATTGTTTGCTGCAGGCATGGTAGCAGGAACACTCAGCCTATCAGGAGTTGTTACCTACCAAGTCATCCTTGGTCTTCCCCTCATCTTTTGTCCACCATTCATTGGTCTGTTTGCAGTCTTCCTATTGGCTGCACAAGCTGAAGCAGAACGCTTGCCCTTTGACACACCAATCGCTGAGACAGAGATTGTGGCTGGCTGGGAAACCGAGTTTTCTGGCAAAAAGTTCGCCTTCTTCCGACTTGCCACCAACCTAGAACTCCTATTAGCAGCTGGTCTTGCAGCCGCTATATTCCTTGGTGGACCACTAGGACCAGAACTATTCCTTGTCTTCCTTACGGGAACTGACTATGCTACAGCCATTGCAGCAACACCATTGGCATTTCTCGCAACACCTAGCATTCTTACTGCCATCTACTACACATTCTGGTTCATTGTAAAGACCACAATAGTGGTGCTTATGCTTTCAAACCTGAAAGCCCTCCTTGCCCGCTGGCGTATCGACCAAATCGTTAAAACAGCTTGGAAATGGGTAATCCCATTCTGTCTACTAATGGTGGTTCTTGTTGCGCTATGGCCACAGATTCTAACTTTAGTGGGGTGGATCTAACATGCCACGACCAGGAGCATTACAAAAAGAAGTATTATCAACAGTATTGAAACGAAAAACTGCAACTATCCGATATCCCTTCGAAGAAGCAGTGCGACCAGAAAGGTTTCGGGGTAAAATGGAACACGATATCGAAAAATGCAGAGGCTGCGGACTCTGCGCAAAAGATTGCCCTGCTACCGCTATCACTATGGTACCCTCAACTAAAACAAAAACAAAGAAGAAACCAGAATTTCGTCTTGACCGCTGCATATTCTGTGGCACTTGTGAAGCGGTATGCCCAGCGAATGCGATTACGATGACGACAACTTTTGAGTTGGCTACCTTCGACTTAAAGGATAAATCACTCATCATCGTCTCAGAGGATCCAGCAGTAACAGAGACAGCAGAAGAAGAGTAGTAATACATTCATTCCTATTCTCCTGCTAATACTCATTTCATACAGTATTCTAACTACACTGGGTTAGGGTGTAAAAATTCGGAGATAATAGTAAGTTTTGATTACAGATACTATTTTGATGTTTTTTGAGGTGAGCGTCTACGACCAAGTTTGGGAAGAAGGCGTTCCACGACTTTTTGAAAAGCTTTAGCTACAGGAGTGTCAGGTGTGGATACAATGAAGGGTTTTCCCTCGTCGGAGAGTGTCATTACCCGATGGTCAAAGGGGAGAGCCCCCAAGAAATAGAGATTAAGTTCCTTTGCAGCCTTACGTCCGCCACCCTTCCCGAAAATGTTAGTCACTTTCCCACAATGAGGACAATGAAAACCTGACATGTTTTCGATTAAACCAAGAACGGGGACCTTCATTTGTTTGACCATATTGGCTGCTTTACGAGAGTCGAGGAGTGCAACCTCCTGCGGGGTAGTGACTATGATTACACCATCGAGGTCGGGTAATAGTTGCATGATGCTGAGGGATTCATCGCCAGTGCCTGGGGGGAGATCGATGATAAGGTAGTCCAATTTACCCCAGTCTACTTTTGATAGGAATTCGTTGATGACCCGCATTTTGAGAGGACCTCGCCAAATTACAGGGGTGTCAGCAGTTTGGAGGAGGAACTCCATGGAGATTATGCGGATGTTGAGTGGACCAATGACAGGTACTAACCCGTTTTTGCCACCTATTAGTCGTGCATCTTCAGCACCTAGCATTTTTGGTACATCAGGTCCATGAATGTCAGCGTCTAGGATGCCTACTTGGTGTCCACGCCATGCAAGAGCAGAAGCTAGATTAACAGCTACAGTTGATTTCCCAACTCCGCCTTTTCCTGATAGGACGACGATTTTGTGCTTTACTAGCTTCATACGTTCAGCAATTTCAGAGTTTGCAGAACCAGAGGATTCCATGAGTAAGTCTTTGGGAACGCGTCCAGAATTTCGGGAAGATTTCTGTGTCATTGCAATGCCTCGTTTCTATGTGTAAAAGTCAAGACGCGACTTAACGCTGTTGACTTTTAATCTTGTGCATCTGCAAGAAAAGGAAACTTCAAGAATAGGAAGAATCGGGGAAGGTGTAAATCTAAAAATTCAGAAGAACTATGTAGACACAAGGTTCATACGACGAATAGAGGTTCTTAAGATATGGGACAAATTCGAGTCATTGGACATCGGGGATGCGGAATGGGTAGATTAGAAAATACATTACGTTCCATCAAAGAAGCTCTCGAGCTAGGTGCGGACGGCGTCGAAATAGATGTTCATGCATCCCTTGACGGAGAAATCGTAGTGATACATGATCCCGACCTTGAACGTACTACAAATGGAAGCGGATTTGTAAATCAGAAAACACTCAAGCAGCTAAAAAAGCTTGATGCAGGTGAAGGAGAGCTAATACCTACACTACAAGAGGTCATAGAGGAGATAATCGAACATCCTCATTCCCTTCTAAACATTGAGATTAAGCCACCAGATATTGAGCAGCAAGTTCTCAATATCATTAATGAGTATGACATCATGGATCGGGTCATAATTTCTTCCTTTTTGCACTCGCCTTTGAGTGTTTTTAGGAAGCTTAACGGGGAGATTATAACTGGTTTGTTATACAGCTATTCTTTGGATAATCCTGTCAAACTTGCTCAAGAACTTGATGTCAATGCATTACACCCGTTATTTCCCCTAGTTACTACAGAATTGGTCGAACAGTGTAGAAAGGCAAAATTACTCATCAATCCTTGGACTGTGGATGATGAATCTGAGATGAAGCGTCTGATAGATTTGGGTGTAGACAATATCATAACCGATTTTCCAAACCTTCTTTTGAAATTGCTGAGGTAGGAGGAGTTATTCTTGCATAAATTGCTTCAGAAGCTAACGATTTCGGATGCACCACCGGGTCGAGAGAATGAGGTTCGAGACATTGTAGTTCAAGAATTGAAGTCAATTACTGATGAACTCACCATAGATGAACTTGGTAATGTAATTGGTAAGAGAACAGGTGAAAATGAGAAGAATTTCATGCTTATTGCTCATCAGGATGATGATTGGGCGCTAATTGTAAGCCACATCGACGAGCAGGGCTTCTTACGGTTCAGACGTCTTGTGGGTCATCGCTGGAACCTTCTTGGTCAGCGTGTGACTATTCATGGTAGATTTGGAAAACGAACTGGAGTGATTGGACTTCCTGCGCCGCATTTGATACCTGTGGATGTGCAGAAACGGGGATATCAGCCTGATGAGGATACAATGTTCATCGATTGTGGCGCTTCCAGTCGTGCGGATGCAAAGGCGCTTGGACTTGAGGTTGGTCAATTCATCACCGCGCATAAGCATTTTGAAGAGTTGCCAAATGAGCGGCTAATTGGTAATTGTTTTGATAACCGTGTTGGCATCACAGTTATGATTGAGACAATGAGACGTATACGAACCCTTACACCAGCCATTTCAGTGACAGCTGTAGCGTCTGTTCAAGAAGAACTAGGTGCACGTGGAGCGCAACCAGCTGCATTCAAAGTTCAACCTGATTATGCGATTGCCCTAGATGTTGCTCCCACCGGTGATCACCCAAAAATAAAATCGGAGACTGTACCTGTCCGTTTGAGGGATGGCCCTGTTCTTCTTATAGCGGATAAGTTTGGTATCTCATCAAGGCAATTCAATACCTGGTTAGAAGGAGTCGCTGAAGCTCATAATGTGCCGCTTCAACATGTTGTTTTAAGGACACCAATTCATTTTGGAACTGATGCATCCGCGGTTCAACTCGCACGCAAGGGAACTACAGTAACTGCAGTATTAGTTCCAACACGTTATTTTCACACAACAAACTCAATAGTAGACTATTCAGATTTAGAAAGAACAGTTACACTCCTTGTAGCCAGCATCAATTCTCTCGGAGAACTGACTAGAAACCCTTAGGAGAAATCAAGCCTTTCAAATCGGAAATTACTGCTATTCGATAAGCCCGAGACCCCGCATATGTTCTGCAAGCAGGTAGATGGCTTTTCGTGTTATAGTTTCTTTATTGGTTCCAGCACAGACGATTCTTCCACTACTGAAAATAAGGAAGACTGCCTTTGGAGTTTTCATTCGGTATATGAGACCAGGAAAAACTTCAGGTTCATACAGACAACGTTCCAATGCCATCTGTGCCATATCAAGGTCGACGCGACTGTGGAGGTCACCACTTGCGACGATATTCTGAATTGTGATTTTGGGCTTACCTTTCACTGTGATGCCGGCTTTCCGAATCTTAGCAATGACATTCTCTACTGCACGTTCTGCTTCACTTTCCCTACGTAGACCTGTGATGACCATTCGTCCACTATTAAAAACAAGGATAGTGGCCTTTGGATTTTTTACACGAAGCATCAAACCAGGAAACTGCTCCGGATTATACTCAGCATCACGCTGTTTCCTAGCCAATAGGTTCAGGTCAATCTTGGCATCAACTTCAACGCTGGCGACAACATTTTCAATTTTGTATTTTGGGCGTTTTGGCAAAATAGACACCTTTGGGCGTGTTCGAATCCCTTTTTAAGGCTTTTAAAGACTTTTTATAAAATGGCGGCTTCCTTTAAAAGCTTTTTATAGAATTCTGATGCTTTTCACTCAGACATAATGAAATGATTGTGACTAAAATAAAGAGGGGTGCCGGCTCGTTTTGAGCCGGTTAAGCTGTATATGTCGGAGTTTCGCCAAGGGCATCGCGCTTTGTTGACATTGAGGAGATTATTTCCTCATAGGCTTTTATCATCTCGGGCGTGATACTTGGCTGGATTTTCTCAAGGGCAGCTTTGAAGTGTTTGGAGGAGACTGTTGAAAGGGTTTCTTCTGAACGTATTGCTGCCATGCCAGCTTCTCGAATGAGGTTGGCAATATCAGCACCTGAGAAGCCTTCGGTTAGTTCAGCTATCTTCTCCAAGTTCACATCTTCGTTTAATGGCATATTCTGTGTGTGTACGCGGAGAATTTCTAGACGCGCTTGTTTATCAGGTGCAGGTACGAGAATCATGCGGTCAAATCGACCGGGTCTTAGTAGTGCTCGGTCAATTATTTCGGGACGGTTGGTGGCACCTATGACAACGACATTCTTTAGCTCCTCCATTCCATCTAGTTCAGAGAGAAGCTGGTTTAGAACAGATTCGTATACGTGGCTACCATGCCATTGTCCGCGGCTGGGGGCGAGACTGTCAAGTTCATCAAAGAAGACAATGCTGGGAGCAACCTGACGAGCCTTGCGGAATATCTTACGGATAGCCTTCTCTGATTCTCCAACCCATTTGCTGAAGATCTCAGGTCCACGAATGGCAATGAAGTTGGCTTCGCTCTCTGTTGCCACAGCTTTGGCTAATAGAGTCTTTCCACAGCCTGGTGGCCCAATAAGGAGAATTCCCTTTGGAGGCTTGACTCCGATCTTCTCAAACTTTCCAGGATGTTTTAGTGGCCATTCTACTGCCTCACGAAGTTCATCCTTC
>JABXGU010000052.1 GCA_016550415.1 archaeon
AATCCAATGCAGCAACATCGTGCTTGACGGAGCAGGGCACATCATAAACGGCACCTTACCCTCATCCGAGCGCGGGCGCTGGTTTAGTGATGGTAACGGTTTAAGCCTAGAAGGCGTCACCAACGTAACGGTAAGGAATATAGAGATTACAGGTTTTAGTGACTTTGATATGTTGCTTGAGAACTCTCACGCATGTCATTTCTTGAAAATGAAAGCTAATGACGGAATGGTGTTACAAAATAGCAACTTAAACCTATTTACCGAATGCAATTTAGGCGCCTTAACCAAAGCCGTACAACCAGGTGTATATTTGAGTTCTTCAAACAGCAACAAATTCTACAGAAATAACATCACTGACCTGCTTCCTATAACTTCTGATAATAATATTTTCTTCGAAAATAATTTTGTAATCGATAACTTTCTTCCCATGGGTGGCAACAATTTGTGGGATAACGGCTCAATCGGCAACTACTGGAGCGATTACTTGATTAAGTATCCTGACGCTTCAGAGATAGGCAACTCAGGAATAGGCGACACACCATACGTAATGAACTCTGACAACATTGACTATTATCCTCTTATGGCTCCCTTTGAAGTTCCGCCAGCACCAACGCCCTCGCCAGAGGCTCAACCAGAAGCAGAGCCTTTCCCAATAACATTAGTTTTAGCTTCCGTAATCACACTGGTTGTTATTGGCACGGGTCTGCTGGTCTACTTCAAGAAACGCAAAAAAAGAGTCTAGGGATAAATCATGAGCAAAACCGTCGCTTTATTGCTTGTTCTCGGCTTCCTAATATCAACGTATTTAATCGCCGTTCAGCCTGTCAAAGCAGAAGGACCTATTGTTATCAGACCAGACGGCTCAATTAGCGGGACCGATAAGATACAAAGAGAAGGGGATGTCTTTTATCTAATAGATGATATCCAAATTTCCAGTCCAGATTATGGGAGTGCAGGAGTTTTAGTCCAAAGAGACAACATAGTGATTGACGGAAAATACTTCTCCATTATTCAAACAGAAGATACCACTTCCGTTGGAGTAGATATGTCGGGAAGATTCAATGTAACAATCCAAAATTTGAAGATAACACGTTTTAGTATCGGTATCCTTTTTGGTAGTATCGGTGACATGTTAGGCAGCGATGCAAGTTCATTTAATAACACAATTATTGGAAACACAATCACTGTTACTGATTATCCTCCCAGTTTTCAGGCTGGGATCTGGATTTCGTCAAGTTCTTCAGGTAACAAAATAGTTGATAACAAAATAACAGCAAGTAACCAACAAGGTATTGCCATCTATCATTCAAATAACAATTATTTATCTGGTAATGTCCTAACGGGAAACAGCGTAGGAATAGGTATTGATAACTCTGAAAACAATGTTCTTCGAAATAACAAGATGTACGACAACAGAGAGAATTTTGAAATTCAATATTCTGATTCTTCATCTTTTATTCAAGACATTGACACTTCAAACACAGTGAATGACAAAGCCATCTATTATTGGATAAATCAACATAACAAAACAGTTCCTTTAGGAGCTGGTTTTGTGGCTTTATGTAATTGTTCAGGTATAACTGTTCAAAACCTAAATATCAAAAACAATGGAGTTGGAGTTCT
>JABXGU010000534.1 GCA_016550415.1 archaeon
AGGAATGGATTTCTACCCATCAACCCAAGTTTGAAGCAGGAGAACAAGTGCATTTCGCCATTGTCCTTCGCGAGACAAGTTCTTTAATTGGCACCATTGGTTTCATAAGGATCTTAAAAGAATTTCATCGAGCTGAACTTGGATACTGGATAGGCAAATCATATTGGAACAAAGGATATTGCACCGAAGCAGGGCATGCAGTACTCAAATATGGATTCATTGATTTAAGCCTGAATCGTATTCATGCACGCCATTTTAAGAGGAATCCTGCATCCGGAAGAGTAATGCAGAAGCTCGGGATGATCCTGGAAGGTATTGCAAGGCAGCATGCAAGAAAATGGGATAGATTTGAGGATGTCGTATTATATGGCATTCTGAAGAGTGAATGGCAAGAAGTTACATCGTAATACCTAGCTTTCGCCGCATCTCACCGGGAAATTGACAGCACACTTTCCACCAGGAGAGTTCACCATTAGCCTTCTGCCATTAACCTAATATAATACATTACTATATGGTTCAGAAGTGTTTGCACAGAATACGATCACGTCAAGTGAGACCCAAGGGTATGGAAAGTCTCTTGATTCCTGAAAAGAGAGCCCCATACTCTTCCAGATGTAACTAGTTTTGAACATTACTAATATATAAGGGGAGTGTTAAATGATGTTAAGCGACATACCTAGAATTCACATTAACTTTTTGCCTACTCCTTTAGTCGAGTTAAAAAGACTTGCTGATGTTTTGGATGGGCCAAGAATTTTCATAAAGCGCGATGACCTAACTGGTTTAGCGCTGGGTGGAAACAAAACAAGAAAGCTCGAGTTTTTACTGGGTGAGGCCTTGAGCCAAAACTGCGATACCGTGATAACTGGTGGTGCTATTCAATCTAATCATTGCCGACAGACAGCGGCTGCCGCTGCTGCCGTCGGGTTAGAATGTCATCTCGCTCTGGGGGGCGAACAGCCAGCCTTCCCAGACGGCAACTTGCTTCTTGACTATTTGTTGGGCGCAATCGTCCATTGGTGCGGTGAACAAAGAAAAGGAGAGCAAATCCCGGAAATCGCCGAAAAACTCTGTTCCGAAGGTCGCAAACCCTATATTATCCCCTATGGTGGATCAAATGCCATTGGTGCAATGGGATTTGTAGCGGCAGTTTCTGAGCTTAAAGAGCAATTGTTAGCGCAGAACAAAGTCGATTATATAATTCTCCCCTCCAGTTCCGGAGGGACCCATGCAGGTATTACAGTAGGTGTTGATATCTATGATCTTTCAATGAAAGTGATAGGTATTGCAATTGACAGAGGAGAATCGGGTGAGCCGCCATATGAAACTGAGCTTGCGACCCTGGCAAATCAAGTCGCAGAAAAATTGGGCATTGAGTCAAGATACACCGCAGGCAAATTTCAGATGAGATATGAATATTTGGGTGAAGGATATGGGGTTGTTGGTGATTTGGAACGTGAGGCGATCCAACTTGTTGCCAAATATGAAGGGATTTTACTTGACCCAGTTTA
>JABXGU010000535.1 GCA_016550415.1 archaeon
ACCTATCAAAGTCAAAATGCACGGACAACGTGGATGTTGAAAGGTGTTATTGCAGTTAAAGGTCGACCTGATATAACCGGTCATGATATGGAGATCAAAGTTACCTACTAGTCAGTTTCACTTTTTTTCATGGAATCGACGTAGGAGTGTAATAACCTCCTCTTCAGGTACATCATACCAGTTCTGATAAGCATCCGCGACAGCAAATACGTAAGCTGATCCGACCTGCGGACAAATTAGGGTATCAACTTGGTTGCGAACCCGTGATACGGCTGCAGCAGAACCGGTTGGAACTGCCACAATAATTTTCTGGGGACCTCGAGTACGAACCGATTGAATAGCTGCTAGCATGGTATACCCGGAAGCTAAGCCATCATCTACTAAAATTACGATTCGACCTTCGGGGCTTTGCTGACCAACCAACCCAGCATAGGCGGTTTGACGAGTTTCAATCTGCGTTTTGGTGCGATTGATGACACCTTGAATTTGCGACTGACTTAAGCCTAGATGAGCGACAAGCGGCTCATTCAGGATAACAGTACCCAAAGAGCTTATCGCACCGAATCCTGCTTCTGGATTATATGGAATCTGTAATTTTCGTACTATCAACAAGTCTAGGTCAGCACTTAACGTCTCTGCGATGGGTACCGCCACTGCAAGACCTCCGTTGGGAATCGCTAAAACAAGTACTGTTTCTTGGAGGTTAAGCGCAAATATTTCTTGAGCGAGTATCTTTCCTGCTGCAAACCGATCAGAATAGGGTTTGGCCATTATACCCACCTACACATCATTTCAATATTCAGTGAGTATAGAATTGCTAATAACAGGAAAAGCTTTTGTGAATTTACCTCGAGTAGCAAAAGGAGTTGGATCATGCCGGAAGAACTTTCACCCTCAGATTCATTCAGGTCAAGGTTAAGGCACCAACTACAAAAATTCTTTACATTCACTCGTTTAATCGTTAAGGACCGACGATTCCTTCCCCTTGCTGTGAGCCTCCTAATTGGATTTGCAGTGAAAACTTTTATTTTTATTTGGAGCCTTTTTGTGGTGGAAACTACATTTCTTCTTTCTGGGCTATCCACCCACGGAGTACTCATCGGAGTCGGTGATCCTCTCATACTTGAACATTATGATGATTGGTCCTGGTATTATTACCCCTTCGCGACCCAGTTTCTTGAAGGACACCTCCCCTATACGCCAGAGCTCTACGAAATCGTGCCCGGTCATCAAAGTTACCTTTACCCCCCCTTTTTCCTGTATAGTCTTGTCACATTCTTCTTGTTTCCTGGAGTGTATAGTTTAGTAGGTGGTATTGTTTTCTTTGATTTGATTTCTGGCATCTGCCTTTATCTGATTACGTTTCGAATAAGCCACTCCACTTTCCGAGCGAGTCTCGCAGCGGTTCTTTACTTTCTCAATCCCATTGCTATCTGGTGGACAGATTTCCTTTGGTTTGCTGAAGCCGTATTTACCACCTTTCTTATTATCAGCATTTTCTTTCTGGTTGAAGACCAATACACTCTTGCTAGCGTATTTATGGCCCTAGCAACGATGACCAAACAGGTCGCAGTCATTTTCGTACCCGTCCTCTTCATCTTTGCCTATCGGAAAAACCTGCGAACTCTGGTACAATCACTTATTGTATTTATTAGCATCATACTGGTGATTTCACTGCCCTATCTCATTTTAATGCCTTTTGACTACATCTCAATCATAATTGGACCTGCTGGGCCTCCGCTCTATTCTGGTATCATGCCTCCCTGGAATATGCCCGTTCCCTTGTTCGCATCCTTTTGGTTTTTACCCATTCCCATCCGTGACGTTATCGCCTTCATTATTTACAGTTATATGCCCCTCATCATCACTCTGGTTCTATTGTATTCCCTTCTCCTTTTTACCACCACTGAAAGTTCTCAGCAGTTACAATATCTCTTTATCGGATATGCATTGCTCATCTCCTTAGCATTCTATAGTTTTTTCCCCCGAGGAATCTACAAATGGTACGCCGTCGCCATTGTTCCGTTTCTGGTCCTCGCAACTGTCATCTTGCCACGAGTCAAGTCACCACAACCAAGTGCCCTGACTATATTTGAACGTGTACGGTACGAATTTGACTATCGACTTCTCATAGCTATTGTCACATATTTTCTGGTGAGTTTTGCATTTACTTGGACACATAGATGGGCAGGTCCAGGTATTCTCTTTCTAAGTTTTGTTTTATTTGCACTTTATTGGTTCATTTCTGGTCGGAGAAAAATTTTCACAAATCATGAATTTCTGATAGTTCATAACCAAAAGACTAGTAAATATAAAATGAATATTAAAAAAGAGAAGGAACCTGAGAACAATTAGGTTCTCAGGATGAGCTAATTTGTCACCTTTGTCGCCAGCGACGCAAAGCTAGCCACGTCAATATGAAAGTCACTGGAATGATTATTGCGGCTCCAACCCAATGGGCGAGGGTGAATCCTGCGTTGAATCCAGCTCCTTCTGGTTCCCAGACTTGAATGAAGAGAGTCAACGGCTCATTGGAACCCATTACAAGTAGGGTAACGATGCCTGTTTCATTTGCTATGTATCCACCTTGATAGTCTACAAATGCAATGCTACTGAACGTGGATGATGTTGAGATTGGAACCCCAGCAATAGCCATAAAGATGAGCTCTGATTGAGTGATATCGAAGGGTGAATTCCCAATCTCGTTAAACACTGTTCCAAAAGCTAGCACTCCTTGGGGATCAGATAAGTGTAGATGAATCAAATAGGCATAGCCTTCGGTCACTGGGAAACTAAAGGTTTCGATTCGATTCGGTTGAATTGTAACCATAGTATTGGGTGTGTAGGATGTCGGTGCGAATTCCTCCAACTCTACGGTAAGTTCTTCGGTATTATAGCCGGAGGGTAGGCCCGGAGCACCTGACACCATGATGTAAACCTCTTCAGTTACGGCAGAAACGAACTCTAAACCTGCAGTTCCATTGGTAGTGGCCCAGTTTCCTTCACCCCAGGGTTGAGCTCCCAGCGAAGACAACCAGTTTTCGACATTGGTTGGTTGAATTAATGAGACGGAAGAATATCCTGTACCATCATAATCGGAAGCCGTAGCTTTAACCAAGTTTTTATAGCCACTTTGTGCAGCAACCCGGTAAACATAGTAGAAAGGCCCGATGGTTGTATTGATGGGTACAGTCGTGCCATACATTGGTGAACGAATAGGTTGGGGAGCAGGGGATGGAGTTGTGACGTTGAGTAAGGGTATTGGAGTTCGAGTCATTGAAATTGTGAATTCAAAGGTAGGAGTGTATCCACCCAACCACCATGCGTATATGTCTAGAGGAAGTTTGCCTCCTGGATGCTCAGTTGCTGACATATAGTCATCACCAGAAACGGGAATACCATCGACTGTCATTTGTCGTCTGGCCCACCAGCGTGTTTGAGAATAAGAATTCCCTTGCATTGAACTAAATCTGCCATAACCGTCTGGATAATAGGCTACGAATACTTCATGCAATGACCACTCGGTTGTAATTGTAGACGTTGAGTATTCAAGCTCTAAGCCGATATTTGAGCCAATTTGCCACTCATCTCCTGCTATTCGCTCAAGAGTAATGGTGTAAAGATACTGCGGATCAAACTCAAGAAAAGCATACTTAGAAAAGTCAGTGTCGGTGACTGTAAAGGAGCCAGGAGAACTGATATTGATAGTTGGAGCATTTAATCTGCTAATGGTTATAGTCAAGTCGATGTATGAGCCTCCCCATAAGGTGAAGTTTCCTGTTCGTGTATACCAGAGGTATGTTTGTGGAGCTAAAGGTAATATTGACTGATACATTCCCATACTGACACCAGTTCCAGCTGGAATCCAATCTTCCAAATAGAACCAGTCCCACATTACATTCGTGCCATGTTCAACATCAACCAGATATGATGGATCTGCGAGATATTGAAAACCACTAACGAGAGTATCATAATCGTACTCCCATTCAATTGTGACATTGTAAAAGTCCTCTTCAGTAATACCTAGCGTATAGAGATGCCATGCGCTGGCAGTGTTCCAAGTACGGTCTTGTGAACCTAGTGATAGCGCATCGGTTGTAGCCATACTTTGATGTAGGTCCACTACAACGTCAAAACTGAATTCAGTGCCAGGGTAACTGATACCCATTATAATGAAGCTATAACCGCGAACAGAGATGATACCAGGATTCAGAATAAGGAAATACCCCTCATATGTGTCTGATGTTCCTGTCGATAGGGAAAAGGAGAACCAATCAAGCATGGTTTCCCCAGAGGTGTTTGCATCGAACGCAGGTGCATAAATATCACCTGTTCCATCGACTTCAAAGTATAATGGTTGCCCATATTGGTTATTAACTGCATGAGCATCTACCCTGATTTTGTAGATTCCAGGAGTAGAAACTTCATATGTTGTGCCCCACAGTGTATCAACATAGTCCACTGAACCAGCTACTGTAGTCCCGGGTGGGTGCTCAGCTACTAATTTGATATCCGTCACAGTTTGATTGGTCAAACTCAGTTCCTTAGCTTGAGTAGAGGTGTTGAATGGTAGACTTGCTAGTCCAAGTGTGATTAAAAGAAAGCACAGAATCGCAATTCCTACCCGACTGAATAAAACAGTCTTTTTTGATTGTGTTTTAAGATGTTTTTTCATGTAATTCAACCTCCTCTTCTCAGGAACTCCGCTTCCGTAACCAGCTTATCAATGCAGCCAGGACGATTCCCAAGGGGACTCCCCAAGCGATAGCAATCAGCAGTCCTTGTAAAATCCCTGGTAGGTGTCCGATGGCGAATGGAGCTAGTTCAATGATTTCGATGGTGACCGTTCCTCCTAAACTCGCAGCTATGCTTGGTGTTATCACTAAGAACACATCACCCGTTGTGGTCGCTTGATAGGTGGATGTGAAATTCGATCCCATGAGTTGTGGTGAAACGACGATCCAAAAGTCTGGCTCTGTTATGGCGAATGGTGTGTTGCCATCCTCATCAAAGACAGTGGCCTGTATGATCATCGAGGGTGGGTTAAGGTCGATATTCAGTTTATAGTAAAAGTCTCTTTGCACTGAAAAACGCAGGGTCAAGAAGTGCTCAAGGATGAAGTTTTCAGGAGTATTCAAAGTTAAGGTTGTGGGTGGGGTTTCTGTCACTGTGATCTCTGCCTCTTCTAAATCACTCATCACCCCATAATATGCTACGATATATGCTAGGAGCGTACCATTTGTAACCGATGTAAAATGCATTGTTCGGGTTGTATTATATTCAAGGTAAATCCCTGACATCCCCATATAACCAGGGGACATTAATCTCGGAAAGAACCAGTTTTCGTAATCGTCAGGTGGAAACGCCCATAGGACGTAAGACCCAGAGCTTGTGTAGACGGTTGGGTCAACTGTGACGTCATAAACATGTCCTGCTTGGAGAGGCACCTTAAAGAAGCGTCCAACAGGACCTGTTGTTGTGTTAAAATCGAACGCTTGAGTCATCCCTGCGCTGATGGTAGGGATGGGGGTTTCTTGCATTGTTAATGTAACGCTAAATGTTGGCGTTGCGCCCATCATCGGTATAGCTTGAAAAATGGCTGGAATCATTGTAATAAATGATGGACTAGCCATGCCAAAGGGAAGGGCATTGATGATAGTCCCATTGTCATCAAGTATTTGTGTTCTAAACACTGTCCAATAGTTAATGTTGAATTTCCCTGAGACGGTATCTTTTGGTGTTGAATTGACGGGAATATTAGCAGCCTGAGTCCATCGCTGTTCCTGATAATATGGTCCACTGACCTCAGAATACGCATAAGCTAGACCAGCAGGCCACATGTAATAGGGATCATATCCCATTACTTGCCATTCTGCACCAACCGGACTTCCAAAGCTTATAGAATATTCGTACCATTGTTCCATATCGAAAAAAACGTATTCCAGGGGATCAGTTGTGTCAAAGTTTAAAGTGACTGGTGATCCCACAGAACATACTTGCGTGGGGAGTTCACTGATATGGATGGTAAGTGTAATTGATCCTCCATTTAACCAGAGAAAATCTTGACTCTGAACTGCCAAGAAATAATCGCCATCAGGTACAGCAATCATTCTTTGAATCGTTTGTGTTGCGATTCCAACTCCTCCTCCAGGAATGGACATCGGGAAGTAGAAGGATGCATAAGGCAGCATTACGTCATAATCGCGTAAACCGAAGGAATTCAACGGATATGCATTAGTTGAACTCCCGTAATCATAGGGAACAGTAAGGGTTGCCGTAATGTTATACAGACCTGGAGAGGGGAGGCTAAATTCTAGCCATTTCCATTCAAATTCAGCAGTCCATGTAACGTCATTATCAACATCGAGTGCAAGAGTCGTTCCGCTACTTGCAAGAACCTCGGCAGAGGCTGTGAAGTTGTAGGAAATGTGGTCAAAGGAGTCTAAAGTCGTTGAGATAATTGTAAGATAAATTGAACCAGTCTTCGTGATGGTCACAGGAAACGAGGCATTATCAGAAAAACCGGTACTGAATGACCAGCCCTGTATCCCAATGAGCATGCTATCATTGAAATCACTATCGAAGGGAGGTGAATAGTGAGTTCCACCATAGCCCAAAAGATATTGCAGCTGTTCACTTAGTCCATGTCCACAGCTAAATGCGAAAACGACTTCGTAGATACCTGCTTCGGCAAAGTCAATGGCATGTGTCCGTTCTTTCAGCGAATAGTTAAGGCCCCCAAAAACTGTGGTTCCTGCGGGATGATGGGGAACCGGATCCTCGGTGGCTTCAGCTTCCATCGTATATGCGGCAAGAATGTTAGGCATCAATGTATATCGAAAGCCAGTAAAAGATGCTAGTAAAGTAAATGCTAAGACTAAAACTAGGAGAGTTTTAGTTTTCATGTAATCCCTCAAATTTTCGTTTAACACTAAATATCGAGATTTACTCGATTCCCCTTTAGTGTTCTATGTAGGTCGTAAACCGTACGACCTATCAGGTATGAGTGCCTTTCTTATATATAAACAGACCAGGTCAACAGGTACTCTAAGAAGGGTTGAATTATGGAAGTTCGGAAGGTCATGCGGCTTGGGACAACCTCTCTTGTCGTTTCGGTACCAAAAGAATGGGCGGATAAATATCAACTGGATCAGGAAAGCCGATTAGTCCTTATTC
>JABXGU010000536.1 GCA_016550415.1 archaeon
GAATTTCACTTAGCTCGTGCGCCCTCGATGCAAGTTAAATACTCCCACCGCATATTTTACTCTGAAGGTGAATGGTTTTGAGAGGAATCCTTGCGCTACTTAGGTAGATATGGGTTCATCGATTAAAGCCACCTTCAGAAATTAAAGAGGGAAAAAAATGAGAAAAACACGCATAGTCACACTAGCTTCAGCAATCATGTTCGTATTCGTCTTCATCAATGCCTCTCAGGTCCACGCATATTCCTACCAGTACATGAATCCATACGGCTACACAATTATCCGGGGAGGACCATACCCGCCTGTTGGTGCACTGTCAAACATCAAGTACAAAGATTCGCAAACCTTCGATGTTGCGAGGCAATGGTGGGTGTACGGCGTTGACACTCGAACCGAAATCGAATTTCGATACAAAGCATACGTATCCGGACATACAATCTGGGACGAATTCAAAGTCGAATACGCTCTTGAAATCCATCTTTACAGCTCAAACAAGATTTACGTGTGGAATTACGACACCAACCAATGGGACTGTAAAAAATCTGGTTTTTTTGGTTATGGTTCATTTTGGGTTGATACCGACAAGTATCTCTACACAACTGATGATCTGTGGTTCTACTGCAAACTCAAAGTCTATTCTTACGACGAATATCGGCGAACCCATGATACCGTATTTTCAATTGACCAACTAGTTCCACGATTGCTACTGGATTACCCATAATTCATACCTTACTTATGGGACCCCGGATTACTCCGGGGTATCCTTTTTTTATTAGTAACTTTGTGGGTTAGTGCCCTTATCGTACACCTGACACCAGCCTTAGTTGAAAAGAAATTGACACATTTATTTATACTATATCAGGAGGATTTACATCATCTCCTCCTTTGAAATCGCCATAGGTGCAGTAGAGTACCATCTATGAGTTTGTCGCCTTTGCTTTTGTAATCCACTGCTTGATCTGCTTCTCAGTAGGTAGGCGACCTTTCACTGATTTTTTTAGCTTCGTTCGGGTTTGCTGCGGTGTGGTCTTAGCAAGCTGGCTCCTGTTCTTTACGCCGGACCTGTGAAGTACACGGGCTTGTTCTTCGCCTATCCCTTTCACTCGCATGAGATCAGTGAAACCTTCCAGCTCTTGCAATCGATTGTGGGGAATCCCAGATCTTGTAGCCAACTCAGTCATTCCTCGAGTACTGGATATAGCTTCTTGCAATTCAGACGTGGTTGCAATACCTGAGTCGTATAATTGCTGTTTTTCTGCTGCAGTGATTTCATCAACCTCAGCGATAATATAGTTCGACGCCATTTCCTTCTTTTCTCTCCGGTCATAGAACTCGCTCAAACTAAGAATTCCCTCTTTGAGCAATTCGACATCACAGTCCTCCTTGTTCAATTCGTCAATTTCACGAATTCGTTCCACCTTTTGATGGACCTTGCTCGAACACTGGGTGTCACTCGCACCATCATCTACCGCCACATCCGCCATGCTCTCAAACCCCGCCTCTACTGGTTCATCAAGAACGCCATTTCAAAATCGGAAGCCCAACAACAATTGGTCACCATTCACACAACCAACACTGACATCAAAACCCTCCCCGACTTCCACACCCGCCTCGCCACCTACTACCCAACTCAATACCTCGAACACGCTCGAGGACAACAGGACCGCCTCACCCAATGCCAAAAATACTTCTACGTCCTCACTCTTTTGGCTGAAGGCGGTCACAGCTACACCGACATTGCCCACACCGTGGGCAAAACCGTCACCAACATCACCGAATGGTGCACCAACAAGGCCCGCCTTGGCCTCCTCAACCTCGCCCGCCACATCCCCACCACACCAGCACCCGCCTCGAACTCAACCTCTCCCTCAAATACAACTGGAGCCAGCGTATGGGCGACGCCGTCTGCTACTACCTCGGACACCTCGGCATCTTCGCCGAATACAAAACCAGTAAAACCCGCCACCGATGGCGCAGCCAAAACAGTCCCCTCCTCACTTGGATTAAACACGTCTGTCTCGGTCTTAGACCTCAACAGCTCACGACCTACACGCCCATTACCTCTCCCTGGCTCATCTACGCACCAGTGCAAATCAGGATTAAATTCCTGCAGGGTCTTAATGATGGGGATGGACATGTACTTACTGGCTACCAACAAATTGGTAATGCAAGTGAAAAGAATTCACCCTTCCTTTCAAAACTTCTTGACACGTTCAGTATTCAATCAATAATCGACGAGTAATAATCGAGAACAGAGAAAGTATAATTCGTGCAGCAAATCTTCCTTTCTTCTTACATGCGACTGGAAGACACGAAAAATCAATTAAAGTGGCTGAAATGGTTAAAAACAGATTTAGAAATTATCGCAGCATAATTCCTAAACAAATTGTAGATCGAATTCTAGAATTACATAGAATAGGAAAATCTTCAGGAGAAATCGTTGATATCATTTACGATACTTATGAAATCTGTTATTATCCAAAAAGAATTCAGAAATTAATCAAAGACTATCAAAACATGCTTTTGGAATTGTTAACCGATTATTTCTAAGAGTTATAACAAACAAAAAAGGTAGTAAACAAAATCAATGATTCATTGTCTAATCTCTGAAAAATGACTATTTATTAAATTCTTAGTCGGTCGCAATGTAGCGATCGACTGCATCCAACAGAATTGTCATCATTTCTTCTTTGCGGGTTTGGTCGATGGCGACCATGCCGAAGGCGGGGATGCCGAGGATGCGTTCGACGAGTTCGGGTGTGAGGGCGCCTTCGAGGTCTTGTTTGTTGGCGATGGCCCAGACGGGCACGCCAGGGGCGTCTTTGCGGATGACGTCAAGGATCTCTTTGGTGGCGATGACGTTGTTGAGGGTGGAGTCGGTGATGATGAAGACGATGTCGCTGCCGCGGAAGTAGATGGTCCAGAGGCGGCGGAAGCGTTCTTGGCCGGCGAAGTCCCAGAGGATGATGCTGTAGGTGCCGTAGCGGGTGGCTTCGATTTGTTCGATGCTGAGGGCGATGGTGGGGACGTATTCGGTGGGGGGGGCGCCGCCTTTGAGGAGGCGGAGGAGGGTGGTTTTGCCGACGCCGCCTTCGCCGACGAGGCTGACTTTGAGTTTGCTCATGATGTAGTTGTCGATGAGGTCTTCGATGGGTTCGGCGTTGTCGTTGTTGCCAAGTTCTTTGATTTGTTCGGTGCCGTATTTGCCGACGAGCATGCGGAGGGCGGTTTTGACTTTTTCGGCGACGCGGTTGTCTTCGTCTTGCATGTGGCTGATGAAGACGAGGAGGAGGTCTTCGATGTTGGTGAAGATGTATTTGGCGCCTTGGATGTGGATGGGGAGGGTGGGGATGTCGGTGGTTTGGACGTGGCTCATGAA
>JABXGU010000537.1 GCA_016550415.1 archaeon
CAATGGGCTTCACCCCACACTCCAGTTAAAGGAGATTTGAAAGCAACCATAAACCGTCCAGAAGGAGAGAAAAAGGCCCCTGTTACCGGACCTACGCCAAAAATAAGTGGATTATTCGGATCAAGGGGATCGGTACCTGGCTTAACGCGATCCCATAAAATGCGCGAGGCGAAACCGGTTCCACCAATGTAGCTTTTTGCGAAGTCACGATCCAAGGGTATTATTTCGACTTTGGATTCAGTCAAATCAATATCTGCAATTCGTCCAGCGTAACCATAGTAAACAGCGTCTTTGCTCATTTCTTCGCGCCTCCTGTGATAATATGAAGATAATCTGCGGCTTTCTTGACACCCTTTTCTCGAAGCCGATCAGTCAATTCATTAGGTTCAAGATACACTAAAGCCTCTCTGGGGCAAAACTGGGCACACATTGCATAGCCTTCACACAAATCGCATTTTACGGTGCGACCATCGGCTATATCAATGTGAATCCCACCAAACGGGCAAGCAATCAGACATTGATGGCAACCGATACAATTTTCCTGGTTGATACACACAGCGTTTGTTTCAGCATCACGATAAATTGCGTCGGCAGGACAACTTTCCATACACAATGGAACCTCACAATGCTGACAAATCACAGGTATGTTGATTCCGCTTTTTTCATTGCGTATAATCGTAAGAAGCGCCCGGGAAGGGTTGTATTCTTTTTCGTGACGGAATGAACAAACGAGGGTACAGATTCCGCAGCCGGTACACTTCTCTGGGTCAACCACGAGAACTTTGTGAGCTGATTGGTTCATGTGAATACACGCCCAGAAAAATGGGGCATGGAAGCCTTAAAGGCTTATTCGATAACCATATTCATCTAAAACGATATGTTTGGAGCGTATTCTCATGCGTACTTTAATCAAAAATGCAACGATTGTAACGATGGACTCTCAACGCCGCATTCTGAAGAACGCAGATCTTCTTGTTGATAATTCAAAAATCGCAGCCATTAGCACTAAAATCAAGGAGCCCGCTGACCAAGTGATTGATGGAACCGGTCGGATGGTTCTGCCTGGATTCATTTGTGGGCATACACATTTGTATGGAATTATGCTTCGCGGTGCCCCGCTAGATATTAAACCGACGACCGATTTTCTCCAAATTCTTGATCGGATTTGGTGGAAGGTGGATTCAGCATTTGTAAATGAGGATGCGTACGCAAGCGCCCTTGCATCCTGTTACGAGTTTATTCGCAGCGGTACAACATGCTTTGCTGACACCTACTCCGGAC
Source organism: archaeon (assembly GCA_016550415.1). The sequence goes on from JABXGU010000537.1 coordinate 1,282, forward strand.
CCGGTTCCATTGAGAGGGTCTTAGATGTCATAGCGAAAGGTGTCACAGAAACAGGGATGCGAGGGATTCTGGCCTTCGAAGCCACTGAACGCAATTCGAAAGAAGAAGGAGAACGTGGGCTTAAGGAGAATGTTCGTTTTATCAAGAAGCTCCAAAAGACCCCAAACTCTCTTCTTTATGGGATGTACAGTTTACACGCGTCTTTCACTCTTAGCGATGAACTCATACAGAAGACAAGAGAACAAGCAGATCAACTCCCCGCACCTCTTACCATTCATACTAGTGAAGGACTGATTGATGTCTATCACAACATTGAACGATATGACAAACGCACCGTCGAACGGCTCTTCGACTTAGGAGTGCTTGGACCAGATGTTGTTCTAGCTCATTGTGTTCATGTGAATCGAGATGAGTTGCAGCTGATTAAGGGTAGTGGAGCTTCAGTGGCTCACAACCCCATGAGTAACATGAACAATGCAGTTGGAGTAAGTCCGGTGAAAGAAATGTATGAGCTAGGGATTCCAGTATGCTTAGGGAATGATGGATTCATCTTTGATGTGGTTGAGAATATCCGTACCGCCTATCTGATCCACAAAGTGCACCATCTTGATACACGAGTAACAACGCCGCAACAAGTTATTGAAATGGCCACAATCAATGGAGCCCAAGCTTACGGTCTTGGAGACCAATTGGGATCCCTCGAACCCGGAAAACTCGCTGATTTGGTTCTGCTCCATCCTAATCCCCGGATTACACCAATTTTACCTGAAGGTGTTTACGGATACATTGTATACGGTTGTACCGCACATGATATTGAGCATGTGTTCGTGAATGGTAAGCATGTTGTCAAGGACCACCAGGTGGTGTCTGTGAACCCTGATGTGGTTGAAAAAGCCCTTGGACGCGTCGTTCCAACATTATGGGAGAAACTTGGAATTCATCTTTGAAGGGGATGCTAGCCGCCAGCAACAGGCGGGAATAGTGCAATGACATCTCCATCTGCAAGTGGGGTATTTAGACCTTGCAGGACATGGAGCCCGCGACCATTGACAAGGACCTTGATGTAGCGACGCAGTTGACCTTCTTCGGTGAAAACTGTGTTACAGAATTTAGCACCTCGCTCTTCACAGAGCTGGCTTAGAAGATCAAGCACGGTACGCCCATTGAAATTCACTGTGATTTGGTGAAACCCGAATTGTTCAGTGAATGGTCCAATCGTTCGGACGACAACGTGCATAACACGAGTTCTTCCTGCACGGCTCAAAAACCTGCTGGTGCCATTATTCGGTGATAAACCCAATCCTTAAGAAGATAAAAAATGCAGGCTCAGTGCTGATTCAGATGGCTGATTTGATTATTGACGGAGCTACTGTCATTACTATGGACCCACATCGACGGATTATTTCTAATGGCGCTGTGGTTGTGGAAGATCAGCGTATCATTGCTGTTGGAAAATCTCATGAAATCAAACAGCAATACAATGCTGACACCCGGATCCCGGGGAACAAAAAAATCCTCATACCTGGTTTGATTGACTGTCACGTCCACCTCGCTCAGGCACTAATTCGAGGTTCGGCAGATGATGTGGATCTTATTCCCTGGCTTCGGGATTATGTTTGGGTTCTACAAGGGAACTTCACTCCGGAAGATGGGAAGGTCAGTGCCGAACTATGCATTGCTGAGATGCTTAAATCAGGCACAACAAGTTTTCTTGAAAGCATGATTCACAAACGCTACGGTATGGATGGAATCGCGCAGGTTGTTGAAAAAACTGGCATTCGCGGTTGTCTGTCCAAACTTTTCATGGATTGGACAGGGTACGCAGATGAAGAAGCCATTATGTATGAAGGGATGATTGAGGATCCAGAGGAATGCATCGCAGAAACATTATCTATGTACAATAGATGGCAAGGAGCAGCAGATGACCGAGTCTTCATCTGGTGGGGTGCTCGAACTCCCGGTGCTGTAAGCCCTGAACTATATCGCCGAGTTGCAGACTTGGCACGTAAGCGTCATATGGGAATTACAATGCACCTTGGAGAAGTGAAAGATGATGTTGAGTACACTAAATCGCAATTTAATCAGCTCCCTGCCGAGTTTGCTCGGGATGTCGGAATGATGGGGCCTAATGTCGTCTTGGTTCATGGCGTCTGGATTAGCCCAGAAGAGTTTCCAATTTATGTAGAAACTGGAACCCACATGTGTCACTGTCCTGCTAGCAATTCCAAACTCGCCTCAGGCATTGCTCTAATCCCGGAAATGCTCAAGGCAGGAATCAATGTCTGTTTGGGTTGTGATGGGGGACCTAGTAATAATGCCTATGATATGTTTCGCGAAATGTTTCTTGCAGCAGTAATCCACAAAGCACGAACCTTAGATCCGTTGATTATGCCTGCTGAAACAGTTCTGGAAATGGCAACCATCAATGGTGCCAAGGCTCTCGGGCTAGAAAAGGAAATCGGAAGCATTGAGGTGGGAAAGAAAGCAGATTTAGTCCTGGTTGACACGAGCCAACTGAATCTCGCACCTACTTACAACCCTGTTAGCAATATCATCTATGCTGCCAATGGGTTCAATGTTTACACTACCATTGTGAATGGCCAAATCCTTGTACATGAAGGGAGACTCCTGACCTTGGACGAAGAGAGGGTCATTGAAAATGCTAGAGTACGAGGACAACAACTTCTGGAACGAGCAGGCGTAAAGATTCAAAGTCGATGGCAAAGAGATTAAAGGCGCATTTGATTTTATTCGAAGTATCTTGAGGTGACTCTGAAATGGGTGCTGATATTGTTGGTAAATATCATGGTCGTGACTGGTTGACTATCCAAGAATGGAGCCAAGAAGAGCTGCAAACGCTAATCGATGCAGCAATAGACCTA
>JABXGU010000538.1 GCA_016550415.1 archaeon
AATCACGGTCTGCAACAGATCCACGACTAGGTTGACGAAAACGTAGGCGGTTGCAGCGACTAATGTTACGCCCATTATCGCTGGATAATCCCCAACGAAGATAGCGTCGACAGTGTATCTGCCAAGCCCAGGCCAGCTGAAAACGTACTCGACGAGCGCTGTCGCAGTTATCATGTAAGCGAACACTAGGCCTAACATGGTTAGAAGTGGTCCAGCAGATGGTTTAAAGGCGAGTTGAAACAAGATCGTCTTCTCAGACAAGCCACTAGCCCGTGCGGCACATATGTAATCCTCGTTAAGAACTTCAATCATTTTCGTCCTAACCATTCTAGTGATCATGCCAATTGGGTAAGCGGCAAGCGCTAGGCCGGGAAGAATCAGGTGTTTTACAGTATCGACGAAACCAATCCAGTTTCCAGTGATCAGACTGTCAACAAGGTTGAAACCGGTTATGTGTTGAATTGGGTAATTGACGATAACATCCATTGAAACTCTTCCTTCTAAGGGTAAAATGCCAAGCTCGCTGAAAAAGATGATTTGAAGGATCATGGCAAGCCAGAATGCGGGTAGGGAAACTCCTGCGACAGCGAAAAACCGGCTACTGTGATCAGCGGCTGTATCCTTTTTACTTGAAGATAATACACCTAAAGGAATACCTATGATAAGTGCAATTATTAATGATGTTGTAATCAACTCTAGAGAAGCTGGAAGATGTTTTCCTATATCGCTGAGGACGGGTCGCTTAGTGCTTAAGGAGTTCCCCAAATCCCCACGAAAGAAATTTTTCATAAAAATGAGATATTGGATGTATAAGGGTTTGTCCAATCCGAGTTCTCTTTCAGCAGCTTTCATCTGTTCTGCGGTGGCATGTCGTCCAGCCAATAGTGCTCCTGGGTTTGAAGGCACCACTCTAATGAGGACAAATCCTATTAGAGTAATACCAATTATGACGACTATCGCTTGGATAATTCTTCTGATGGCGTAGTCCCTTAATCTCGTCTTTAACCCTCCGTTCCTCTCGGTAACCTAAGGGTATTGATGTTAGCTCTGGCTCTTAGGATCGGTCTAAGGGTTCACCTTATTGCTCGTATGTCGTAGAGTGGCAAGACGTAGTCGTAAGCTGGGTTGAAGCTGATGCCGGTCCATTTGTCTTGGAAGGGTAGGACTCTGACATAATCGTAGAAAGGAATTATTGGAGAGTCTTCCATCAGAATACACTGTGCTTGGTCAAAGCGCCGAAGTGCTTCTTCTCTGTCGTAACCAATCAACTCATTTGCGGTGTCTATGAGGTTGTCGAACTCTGGATTCTTGTAATAAGTTAGGTGGAAGGAATATGCGCCGATGGGTTCTTCTTCACTGTGGAGCATGCTGCCAAGAAAATCGTATGGATCTATGTAGGTCGGCCACCAAGAATATATACAGATGTGTTGTCTCTCTTCGATGGGGCCTGTAGCAATGCTCCATTCTTGTGACCAAGGCATCCCAGTTGACACAAGGGTAATTCCCACTTCTTTTAACGTGGCACCCCATATCTCCACCAATTTATCCCAGCCCACGCCTGAAATGTAGTTGAGCTCTAAAGTGAATCCTCCACCGGGATATCCAGCTTCAGCTAGTAGTTCTCTGGCTTTGGTGAGGTTCAAATGGTATTGCGTGCAATTTTCAGAATGTCCAAGCATGCCATCTGGGATTACGCCCCGCGCTTGCTTCCCATACCCCATTAACACATATGTTACTATGTCCTCGTATGGAGTTGCATAGGCGATAGCTTGCCTCACCCTCGAGTCGTTCAAAGGCGGTTTCTCACAGTTCAAATGTGCGTAGGACATCAGATATGTGGGAAAGCTTTTTACCACGATGCCGGGCTCCATCATTAACTCTGGGATGTTTTCTCGAGGAACATTGTAGGTGAAATCGATCTCCCCAGCCTTCAATAACTTAACCCTAGTTGCGGACTCAGGAACTACCTTGTAGATGAATCTGTCAATTTGGGTATCTTCCCATCCACCCCAATAATCATCAAATTTTTCCAAGATCGTGTATTCATCTTTCTCGTACTCTACGATCGTATAGGGACCGGTTCCAGTATCATGTCCAGCCCAGAACCATTCAGATGTTTTTCCCTCTGTAGATTTAGGGCACATTATGAAGGCACCGTAGCCAGAGCTTGCTATTATGTCAAGCGGGGCTGCATATTTCAAATCGAATTTCACCGTGAATTCATCCACAACTGTTATGCTGTCTACTGGCGACCAAATCCAAGCTGCGCCTTTCCCCATGTCCATAGTCCTTTCGATTGAATATTTAACCGCTGTTGCGTTAAACTCATAACCACAGTGAAATTTAACCCCTTCCCTCAATTGAAAAGTCCAGGTTAATCCATCCTCTGAAACGGTCCAGTTAGTGGCTAGACACGGAAGCACTTCAGGCGTTTCACCTGGATAATTGTAGCGAGTCAGCGTTTCGTAGCACTGAGAAATCCATGTAGTCTCAACAGAAAAA
>JABXGU010000539.1 GCA_016550415.1 archaeon
AATTACTGCATATTTACCTCTATGACGAATGAAGATGGTGACATCATGATGGCGTCCTTGCGCTACAGTATGCTGTACTAACTTAAATTCCTCAAGCATCATTTCTACATTAAAATTGACGCGACGTGGAGTACCCAATTGTTGTGCCAGTATATTGACCTCTACCTGATAATCTTCGTGAGACACCTGCAATGTCACCACGTGCAAAAAAAACATCTTTGCCTAAAAGGCTGGCGAAAGCATCAACCCTAATATCCAAATCATTACTTAAAAAACTATAATGAAACCAAATATGGCTATTTCAAAAAAAATAATGATATAGTTGAAGACTGGTTGAAACATAGTCAGCCTTCAACTACTCTTGTGTCGTTTCTTCTTTCGGCTTTTCCTGTTTTGCCGCCTCATTTCCCTCGTTGCTTTTAAGATGGATTTCAACGACACCATTTCTGAATTTTATGGATTCAAGCTGCACTGGGGAGGGTAATTCTAGCTCTCGGAATAGTTGGCCATGAATCCAAAGGTTCAATCTTCGACCCTTTACTTTGACATCAATCTCATCCTTTGTAGTTGCTGGGGTATCAAAAATCGTAACATACCCTTCTTTTGTGTCAAAAATGTCGATGGGATAATTGTCCTCATCCTTTAGTTTGGGTTCAGGTCGTAGACCTGGAAATGGTTGATCTGGTGGCTGAGGTTCTAGAGGTGAAGGCCGAGTTGGTTGGCGTGGAGAAAAAGGGCGATTTGGCTGAGGTGGGAAAAACATTGGAAATTGTCCGCTTCTCAATTGTTCAGAAAATCTTTGCCTCGCTTCTTCTGGAAGGTTACTCCACTCTTGAGTTTGGACTTTTCCATCTGGGCCCATTGTTGTTATTCTGCCATAGACTATGGGTCCAATTCGTATAGTTTCTGATCCATTGTTCTCTTCGATGTGTGGTTGAATATCCATATTATCTGATGAGGTTGCAGATTGTAACATTCGAAAGAATGATTGAAATTCTCGTCGGAGCATTTCTTCAAATTCGTCAAAGTTGAACATAAATCGCTATCACCTTATTATACTCACAACTTGTGACTAACTTGTGGTGTGTAATACATGCTTATAAAAGTTTCCTTAAAACCATAAGACTAAAGGGTCACTGTATTAAACTAACACAAAGTGATTAACAGGATTTACTGTAAAAGGGGTGGAAAGATTCTATGTCACCTGCTGAACCTAGCGATGAATTTGACATTTTATTCGAATTATTAGGGAATCGCACCAGATACGAGATACTTCGTCACATAGCTCGTGAGCCTATGTTTTTGGGTCAATTAAGCAAGGAATTGGATATTGGGCAGCAGGCAATTATTCGCCATTTACGTCAAATGTTGGAACAAGGATTATTGGAAACGTATGAGGACGAGAGTATTCGAGGACCGCCACGGAAATATTACCGGTTGTGTAAAGCTATCCGACTCTCCGTACAAATTTCCCATGATGGGGTAAGAGTCATTCGAATCATACCAGTAACTACAGAACTTCAATCAGTCGAAGAGATATTGAAATATCGTTATCCTGAAATTTTCCGTCTAGTTCTACGTTCCCAAAACATTCCCAAAATTTCTGGAGTATTGAATCAGAAACAGGTCGCAATAGAATTAATCCAACAACTAAAGGCTAGATACAGTGAAATGAATGTTGTTGGTAAATATCTGCGTTCTGTTGTTGAACAGCTACAAGAAGACTATCTCTGATTATATTCTTTTCATAATACTATAATTCTCTTTTTTCTTTGTAAAGTAGAAGAGAGATGGCGAGAGTGAGACCAAAAAGACTATTAGTTAAGTTCAGAGATATTTGGATTAGTCTAGAGCTATTCATGAAGGCAATCTAGATCTGTTTCCAATAAGCTAATCAAGTAGTTACAATATCGTCTAATGGATTGGTGGGTGGAAAAATGGGTCTTCTTCAGAGAATTAAGTCACTGTTTCGACGGAAAAAAAAGGTTGAGCCTTCTTCTTCATCTGTTACTATTGGGACTCCTCCTATTCCAGAGGGGACAGATAAGGAATCGACGGAAATACGTTCCCTTATTGAGGAGCATAAATTGCTTGAAGAAGAGCGAATCCGTCTCCGTAAGGAAATAGATGTAATCGAAATGAGATTCAACAGTGGAATAATAGCTGCTGCAGATCGGGACACAGCATATCGGCTACGTCTTTCTCGCGCAGGTCAAATCAGTCTACGCCAAGTAGAAATTCGAAATCGCTTAATAGAATTGGAATATCCCGTCCCTCCAGAATGGCGCCGTGCATTACGTATTGCCTGAACCTTGCCATCATCTGTCTCTTTTTAGTGGGCCTAGGAACAACTTCTCAATCCGCTAGTATATTCATCCAATGCCAAGAAGCGGAAAAATGAGCTGCTTGACTCTTTCCACACTTTCCATAGTGATTCGTTCTACACGCTGATAATCTACATCTGATAGTTTTGGTTTCTGTTGATCCCTAACTTTGCTTGGTGATTCAAGGCCAGTAACTTTGTTGAATAGTTTTTTCCAATCTTGGGGAATTTCATCATTAACTTCAATTCCTGCGTATTGACCAAAAATCAAGGTCCAACAACGTGGAACTGATAAGTACGAGTAACCTCCTCCTCCAACAGCCACCAGTCGTCCATTAGCATATTTGTGAGCCAATTCATGAATCCGTTTTGCCACCTCGGAGTGTGCATGAGTTGTGAGTTTTAAATGGCCAAGCTGATCTTGAAAATGTGTGTCCACTCCATTCTGTGTTACGATGATTTCTGGACGGTATGCTTTGATGATGGGTGGTACAATTTCTTCAAAGGCTTTGAGGTAATGTTCATCACAAGTGTAGGGCGGCAATGGCAAATTAACCGAATATCCCCTCCCTTCACCTCTTCCCAACTCCTCTGTAAAACCCGTTGAAGGAAAGAGTGTACGACCAGTTTCATGGATGGAGAGAGTAAGAACTCCTGGGTCATCATAGAAGATGTCTTGAACACCATCGCTATGGTGAACATCAATGTCGAAATAGAGAATGCGTTTCAGTTTGTAGTGCGTCTGAAGATAACGGCATGCGATGGCTACATCATTGAAGATACAGAATCCTGAAGCCCGGTCTGGGTGTGCATGATGTAAACCGCCTCCTGGATTCCATGCATGATGGACCTTATTATTCATAACCGAATCAACACAAGCTAAAGTCCCTCCCACAAGAAGCCGTGTGATATCATATGCGCCAGGAAATGCAGATGTATCACCCCCATCGATGACTGTATAGCCTTTCTGTTCACTTAACTCACGGATCATATTGGTATATTCTTGAGTGTGAACCAAGTGTAATTGTTCCTCGGTGGCTGGTTCAAAGCTTGGTTCAATGACTTTGGTACCGTCAAGCAGTCCAAGCCCCCGACATAATTCGTAGTGGAGGAGAATGCGGTTTTGATGTAACGGATGATCTGCACCAAGGTCATACTTTACATAATCAGGATCGTAGAACATTGCTACCTTGTCAGTCACTGAATACCACCCAAAGCCATTACCTGTTATTTTCTTCTAATATCTTGAATCTTCTCTCTTCATTCCTCACGTGGCTATTTAGTTCTCTCCTCATACAAACCTTGTAAGCCCATTGGGATATTCTAATCTTTATTGTCCATTTTTTTATTTGAGAAATTTGCTATTGCGGAAAATTTAAATAAACTAAGCAGCTTTCGCAGAAACCGCAAATCACTTAAATAGCAAATGAATAAAAAGAAGTAACCTCGGGTCATCGATATTACGAGGTCCATATTGGAGATACTAATATGGCAACACAACAACAAAGCACAGGAGCAGAATCAGGAATTGTACAATCTCCTGAATTACAAGGCACTCCTATTTTCAAGCTTGTTGTTGCTGGAGAGGGTGGAGCAGGGAAAACAAGTCTCATACGACGATATATCCTAAACAATTTTAATTCCACAGAAATTACAGTAGGCTCCGAATTTGCCTTTAAGGAAATTGAACTGGCTGAACGAAAACTAGCACTCTCCATTTGGGACTTTGCTGGAGAAAATCAGTTTAGAGTACTCATGCCAGTCTTTTGCAGGGGTGCTCATGGTGCGATTCTAGTTTTTGATCTAAACCGTTTTGCCACCTTTAAGCACCTTCGATTATGGATGGACATCATCCAAAGTGTTACCAAGGATATTCCTGTAATTCTTGTTGGTGCAAAAAGTGACCTGAATGGTGGGCCGTCTGACGAAGAAATCAAAGCATTCTGCCAAGAACACAAGGTGAAGGCATATTTTCCGGTCTCAGCCAAAGATGGCACTAATGTCTCTGAGATTTTTATTCACATTGGAATGTTGATGGCTAATGCGGCTCAGAACGGAATTATCACACCTGCCTATTCGCATAGAACTTAATTCGTATGAGTAGTTCTAAGGTAAGGCTTTTCCCTAAATACGTGATAAACACTTCATTTGATTGCTAATATTCCACTTACATAATATTGGCTAGTGTCTATCATGTTCAAGGGCAAACGTGTTACCATCGTAATTCCAGCGTATAATGAGGAAGAGGGTATTGGTCTTACCGTCAGAGATTTTCAAACCTCCGAAGTGGATGAAATCATAGTTGTTGATAACAATTCAACAGATAGGACTGCTAAGATTGCACGAAAATCAGGTGCTCATGTTGTTCTTGAAACAATTCAGGGCTATGGTGCGGCAATTCGCCGAGGTCTAAGTGAGGCACTAAAGCGGCGTGCTGATTTTATTATCATCACTGAAGCTGATGCTTCTTTTCGTGGAATCGATATTCATCGCTTGCTAGATAATTGTAGAAAATGTCATTTTGTTGTTGGCACTCGAACTGCAACTCCCTATCTTGGGAAAGGTGCTCCAATGGGTCTCTTCCTTATTGTAGGAAATATGGCTGTTGCCAAGTTGCTTGGTTTACTTCATGGATATCCAGCCCTAACAGATGTAGGTTGTACTCTTCGTGTTATCAGAAACTCAATGCTTGAAGCCATTCTTCCCGAGTTAGATGCTGAAGGTGCTGCCCTTTCTCCCCAGATGATTGTCCGTGTTCTCCGTTACGGAGGCAAAATCAAAGAAATCCCAGTCCATTATATGGCTCGAGTAGGAACTGCAAAAATCACAACATCCAAACGGAAATCCTTCAGGGTTGGCATTCAAATGATTCAAGTTATTCTAGGATGGAAGATACGCTTATTCAAATAGTCTAAATATTCAACATTTAGTCTGGAAAGTCTGTTTTTTGCTTTTGTAATAATTGCTCTGCTTGAGCAATATCTTTGGGGTAGGTGACGTTTAGGTAAGTGCCTCCAAGAAAATAGCCACAGACTCTGTGCTCCATTCTAATTATAGTGTTCAATGTATCGGTGATTTCAATCTCGTTTTTCGATGACTTAGCTGTTTGACGAATCGCTTCAAAGACTGTATCATCAAAGATGTAGGAACCGCAGCCAAGAATATTATTTGTAATAACGGTGGGCTTCTCAATTAGATGTCTTACAACACCAGTTTCATTATCTATGTCTACAGAGTAATTGCGTCTAATTAGATTTTCATCATCAACTCTTATGAGACCAATAGCGGCCGAGCATATCCTGCAATCAAAACTTTCGATGAAGCCTGTGTGATTTGAGCCTAGGTAGAGTTCATCGCCAAGATAGACCGCGAAGGGGGTTCTTACATTCCCTTCTGTTAAGCCAACTGCTTGCCCAATACCTTCAGGGCGAGGCTGAACAACATAGTCGATGGATAATCCTAAATCAGTTCCATCTCCGAAATAATCCTTTACAGAGTTGGATTCTGGACCTACTATGATAATGATTTTTGTGATACCTGCCCTTCTGCATCGTTCCAACACATAAACAAGAATAGGTTTTCCGAGTACTTGGATCATTGGTTTGGGTACTTTTACGGAATAGGGTTTGATGCGTTTGCCCTCGCCTGCTGCTGGGATGACAGCGTAATGGATTGGCATGACATCACGCCCAACGTCTTAGGCAACTTAAAGCCTTGTTGGTATAATCTTCGTCATTTTGCTTAGGGTTATTCTTTTTGTTTTGTACAGGGTTAGGTTTTTTAGCCAAGAGTAAAGCAGTGGAGCTACCATCAATAGTCCTCCTTTACAAGGTGTTAGATACTATGCGATCTCGAATCTATTATCTCGTTGCATTTGTTAGTCTTGTACTCATTATCATTTGGCTTCACATTGCGCTCCTTGCAGAGGGTGGACTTCTAGCAATTGCCAAAATATTATTGTCTGCCAACTTATTCTGGCTTATTCCTGCCTTTGGTCTATTCGGAGTATCCTATGTATTACGTGCTATTCGCTGGTGGCTGTTGCTACGCCCATTCGATACTAAGGGAAATCCTGCCAATCTCTTCCCCATTCTCGTAGGCGGCATATTTCTGACCTATGTTGTTCCGCTGCGAGCTGGCGATATCGCAACACCATATTGGTTACGCGAGACCAAGGGTACACGTTTCACTGCAGGATTATCCTCGATTTTACTCGCTCGATTGCTTGACTTTGCCAGTCTAATATTAATTGTAGTTATCTTCGCTGCTCTTATCTTTGGTTCAATTACAGGTGTGATAGGATACGCAATAATTGGAATCCTTATAGCAGCAGTCTTTGCCATTTTCTTTCTCTTGATAAGGAATGAGCGACTCGTTAACTTCTTGGCTAGCTTACTTAGTCGTCTTTTCAAGCCATCCAAGAGGCTAAGTGAGGGAATATCTAACTTTGTTGAAAATTTCGCTATTGACACACGAGAAGTCATTGGAAACCGGAATACTGGATTGGCATTTCTCCTTAGCATACCGCTTTGGATATTGGAAACTGCAAAGCTCGCTTTCCTAGGTCTTGCTATTGGCGTCAATCTCAATTTTCTGGTTTCCTGTTTTGTTGCATCAATCAGTTATATGGGTGGTCATGCTTCTGGTATCTTTATCCCTGCTGGCATCGGGATTTTCTTAATCCAAAACATTGCCTTTCAGTGGTTTTCTGCAGTGGGTTTAACCTCAGCAGAAATTGCAAGTATTGCGCTTCTTGATGGATTAGTCTATGTAATTGGTCTAACCATTCTTGGTGTTCCCTCCATTGCTACAATGGGTCGTGGCTATCGAACACTCCAAGACTCAGAAGAGAATGCTGCAGAAGAATAATTATCAAAAAAGATGCTGGATAAACCGAAAGGTTAAAGGAAAGCAGATATACCGTGCTAAAATTGGATTGGGCTAATAATTGGTTGGTGATAATGACATGCCCCTAAAGAACCCGCCTCTAGCTATAGTTCACACTACTCCAGAAACTTATTTTGATGATGTCGCACGACTTTTCCGACTAGCAAAATTCGATGAGATTATGGATCCTAAGCGGCGCA
>JABXGU010000540.1 GCA_016550415.1 archaeon
CGATAAAAGCAATGTCCTGTGCCTCGGGTTTCTTTTTGGCCATGTCAATCATGTGGCGCGAAAAGTCTATTGCATAGACCTTCGTTTCGGGTCGTGCGAGGCGCCAAAGATCGTTTGCATTTTTTTCATCTTCTTTTTTTTGATTTTTCTCCGTGCCTGCGTAAATGAAGTAGACACTTTGCTAGATGACTCTAAATTAGAAGTCATTTGTGTCATGTCGCTACTTCTTACAGGGGGAGCGAGTGTTGCTTTCCTTGTCTGTTATTCCATCTCATACAATCATAATGATAAGAAATCGATGAAATGAGACAAGGGAATTTTCTTTTCTCGTTTCAGCAAATAGGGTCAAAACAGCTTTTTAAACTTTTCTCATTGTCTCATGCCGCTTTTGTAACTATGGTGGCCTTTTGAAAAAATCTTGGTAATGCTTTCGTAAGGAATGTAGGACCTCAACAGGTACTTGGCTAGCTCCAAGGTCTGCCTTATCAGGGGCAACACCATGATAATCGGAACCTCCCGTGAGAACTAAATTATGTTTATGTGCTAGTTGCTTAAGTTTTGCCAGCCTTTTTGGTACACTATTATACCACTCCTCAGTTTTTCCTGTAACAAAACCATAGGGATAAAAAAGCTCAACCCCTTGGATTCCAAGAGGGCATAATTCAGAGATAAGTTGTTCAATAGGTTTATCGACAGCAAGTGGATGTGCTACAACTGGGAGTCCACCTGCTTTTAGAATTATACGGATTCCTTCTGCGATAGTTGGTCTTGGTCGTTCAGCATATGCAGGACGACCATATGCAAGATACTTATTGAAGGCTTCCTCAAATGAGGAAACATATCCGTGCCGAATCATCACCTGTGCAAGATGGGGACGACCTGTGGATTCACCACGTGCTTCAGTCTCCACTTCCTTCTGATCAATGTCAATTCCCAATTTTCTCAATTTAGCCAACATTTTGGGTAATCGTTCCTCTCGCCCCTTTCTCATCGATTCCAATAGTCTTGTAAGGTCATGATCTTTAATATCAAAATAATAGCCTAGCAAATGCACCTTATGTTCTTGTGCTAAGCAACTGATTTCCACTCCCGGCACAATATCGATACCATGTTCTGAACAAGCTGCTATTCCTTCCTCCACACCTGACACTGTGTCGTGATCAGTAATTGCCAATCCTACTAGACCAAGACGATGTGCCTTTTCGACTACAGCTGTTGGTGTTTCAGTACCATCAGAAGCTGTTGTGTGAATATGGAGATCTACAAACGAAGTCACAGGCTTCCCATCTATATTCATATTTCAATCAATAGGTAAGTCAGGCAGGCGTTGTCGGATAATATCAAGGGACTCTTTTGCCTCCTTTAATGTCAACTCGAAAATGATAGGACCATCATAACCTCTCTCTTGAAGTTCACCAAGGAACTCTTTGATTGGTAAATCCCCCGTACCAAGTGCTTGGTGGTCAAATCGACGAAATAGATTATCCTCTACAGGATAATAACCGCCATCATGCAGGTGGATTTCCGCGATTCGATCATAATAGCGATCCAAAAATTCTAACACACTAATGGTTCCTGAATAGCCTGCTAGCAGATGTCCTGTGTCAAAGCAAATAGATGTATCAAGCTCTTCTGCAAGTTTACATGTTGCTTGGAGAGGAAATTCTATATTTTCTATAGCTAGACGACGTGAAGGGATTTTGGTCCGTTTCAACAGCCCTTCAATGCTTTGTCCAGCTAGATTGTTAAAGTGCTTAGTTATGAAACTCTTGTAAATGCTGGGTATCTGAAGCCGACTGAATTCTGATGCAAGAGCACCTGTAGCATGAAGCACATACACTTCTGGTTCCAAGGGTTTTACCAAGTTTATAGCGTCAACTAGGCAGTCAATAGATGCTTGTCGAATGTATGTGTTTGGACAAGAAGGCTCAATTGCCCATAAAGGCAGGTGAGCAGTAAAGGTCAATCCCAATTCCTTCTTGACTTTTTTTAGAGCTTTCACAGTCTCCTCTGTTAGCCCGCCTGGCAATACGTAGGTAACATCCATCGTTAACTCCATTAGAGAAAAACCATGCTCCCTCACAATGCTGATAATATCAACAAAGTTGAAATTACTAAAATCGGGGATTCCACCTTCACCGATTATCTGAAGTACATTCGCCATTTCTAAAGGTGTTATACCAAAGCGCATTCTCAAAAAACTCCTTTTATATTATCAACAGATTGGCTTGGCTATAAACATCAGGGTTACACAACTGCTTAATCTGCCTTAACATTTACAAACGGAAAGGAGTAAAAGGAACATCTCGACGCTATGGAATTAATCTTATGCTTCAAAATGGAATGTAATGATTATGCCTCTCGTTGAATTAGAAAAGGAGAATCAAGTTGCAATAATCACGATCAATAATCCTCCCGCCAACACCCTCAACCCTGCAATATTCAAGACTCTGCGCACCATCCTCACCAAGCTAGACAAGGATGATACAAAGGCAATTATTCTTACCGGCGCTGGTGACCGTTTCTTTATTGGAGGCGCTGACATCAAGCAATTCGTGGGACTCGACGCTAAAAGTGGTGAAGCCTTTGCAAGAATGGGTCAGGAGTTCACTCTCTTCCTCGAGCAGCATAGCAAACCAATCATAGTAGCTGTAAACGGATACTGCCTTGGTGGGGGTATGGAAATCTCTCAAGCCTGTGACTTCATCATTGCCTCAGAGAAAGCAAGTTTCGGACAAACAGAAATCAAACTCGGTATTATACCTGGTTGGGGAGGTACCCAAAGACTTCAACGATGGATGGATCCCCAACGTGCACGTGAACTTATACTAACTGGAGACATTTACCCTGCCTCCGAAATGGGCAAATTTGTATACAAAGTAGTTCCTCACGAACAATTACTCCAAACTGCAAAGGACCTGGCTAAGCGAATCGCTGCAAGAGGACTTATCGCAGTCAAGCTAGCGAAGAAGGCGTTAAAGCAAGCCCTGTATCAGCCCTTACAAGAAGGTCTTAAAATCGAAGCGCGTTACTTCGGTAAAACCTTTGAAACAGAAGACGGCAAAGAGGGCATCACTGCCTTCTTAGAAAAACGAGAACCTAAAATAATGGATAAGTAAGCAACTATTTGGCGCCAAATATCATCAGGTAATGAATATCCAAGACTCTGAACATCCAGTCCATCGCATTCCATTTCATCTCAAGCCTGAACAGGAAAACTCCTTTAATTACATATTACTTTAAATGATTTTTTCAGGAAATGCTTTTAAACAAAAAAACTGTTGACTAGTGATTAACTACTCATTTGGGTAAGTTAGGAATGGATACACCACACACTGGGTGATAAATATATGAAATCCCGCTACTTTGCATGTCTGATTCTTCTTGTCATACTTTTACCCTTTATGATTAATCCCTCTGTGGAGATACCGCCGCTGATTAGCTCTACTCAATCAGCAGCTGATTCCTATAATGCTGATTATAATGATTTTTCAACACGGTCTGGAGGAATGCCAACAGTTCCAGCTCCTGATTATGCTGGAATAGGTTCAACACGTCCAGTCCATGAAGTAGCGAATCGCACAGACAGCA
>JABXGU010000541.1 GCA_016550415.1 archaeon
ATGCAGAGTATAGAAGACCTGTTAGATCAATTATATCAGAGACAGAAAGAACAGCGTGAGGAATCATTGAATGTAATCGCTCTTCTCTTCACAATTGTTGGTGTTATCGAAGTTTTTGCATTAGTCATTGATATTCTCCAACCTGAATTGCCTGCACTTCTTCAATTAGGTGTAATTGGAACTGGAACTTTGGTCACTGCTTTGTTAATATCATTGTATTTGAAAAGTGCTGGTAGGGGTTGATGAGAATCAAAGAATATGTTCCCAAAGATGCAGATGTGATTATTCTCGAAGCTGATGGTTTGATTGATGAGGCTCATGGGTATGGATTTTCAATTCTGAAACGATTCAATGATTTCAATCTAAAACCTTCATTGGTATCAATTGTGGATAATGCAGAAGTCTTGTATCAATTGCCAAAAAGACCGCTTATCTTCTCTGGGGGAATGACAGAAGTAACTGCTGATGTGGATTGGGTTAGTGAAGCTAAGAACTTCGTGTCTGAAGTTGTTGTGAACAACAAGAACATGGTCCCAAATAACCGAACTCCAATATTCGGGATATGCTTTGGTGCTCAGCTTATTGCTGAAGCTTTGGTTCCCGGATCAGTTACATATTTGGATGACCCTGAGATTGGAACAAGTCTTATCTCATTGGATGTTCCGGACCATAATCTATTCTATGGATTGCAAAGATCATTTGATGCCTACTCGTTTCATTATAATCAAATCAAACCGGTTGGATTGGAATCTCTTTCTTCTCATACTCATATGGGACATCAATTTCTTCAAGCATTCGAAATTCCTAATGCTTCGGTGTTAGGTGTTCAGTTTCATCCTGAATTTAGGCAAATCGAAATGAAGAAACTCTTGGAGACATATAGAGCTCTAATTGGAGAATTGGGCTTTGATGTTAATCCTATTCTTGCTAACCTGCCTGAAATAACTAACACGCCTTTGATTCTGAAGAACTTCTATGAATTCTATGGCGAAAGAAAGCACCCCACCTGATTTGTGTTTGATGTTTGATGAATACCAAACATTTATATACATTTGACGTTTGATATATATCAAACATAAATCAATGTTGTTGATGATAATGTCTACGGATTTCAACACCATCTTGGGCGATCTGAAATACAGCCTGAAGCTCGCATGGAATAAAGCTCTAAGCTACTTCCTCGCGAACATGGGCATGCTTTTCTTAATCGCAATTCTCTTAGGAATCGTGGCTATACCCATACTAATTACCGCGTTTTGGGTTATAGGCCCTCATAACTTTGCCGCAATGGGCGCCGCCATGGAAACATGGGCACAAGCTAATCCATTATTATTGGGTGGTATTGGTTTGTTAATCCTTATACCGATTATCACTCTATTCTTCATGGTTGTTGGCTCAATCTATGGCATGAGCAAAGAGCTTGTTGAGACTGGTGATACTCGTGCTGAGCTTGCATTCTCATACTTCAAAAACAAGTTCTTAACCTTCGCTAGTGCAGGAGTTCTACTTACTATAATCATCCTTGTTCCACCAATTGCAGTTTGGGGTGCAACCTCGATACTCAGTGGATATGTGATTGGTTACGCCGCTCGAGTAACCCTCTCGATCTTCACCTTCGCATGGGTGTTTATCACAGTGGGTCTATGTGCAATGGTTTTACCTGCAGTTGTCAATGGCAAGGGTGTCCAGGAAGCTTTCAAGGAATCTTTCAACCTAGCTATCAACCGATTTGATAGGGTTTTTGGCCTACTATGTGCTGTAATCCTCCTATTCGTCGCCATGTTCTCACCAATTATCATTGGTGGAGTAGCAGTAATGCTAGCTCCTGACCTCGCTCTATTCGCCTTCAATCCCTTCTCTCCAGTCTTTGGAGGCATGATAGCTGTGATGATCTGGACAGTTGTTTCAGCATTTCTCTGGCTCCTCCTACTCCTCCCGATGACCATCATAGCTTTCGTGAAGGTCTACGCAGACCTGACCGGTGGACAAGTAGCCGCGCCAAGCGTGCCTGACATGCCAATTGTCTAATAAGGCACAACACTGAGGAGGGTACTACTCGCACGCATAAAGTGGTGCCCTCCTTACACTATTCCGGATGTGAAAAAATGGTAAAAAACGCAACTTTCGAGGTTCTTGCCGAAGACTTGGTTGTAAGTTTTAGATTTGCAGCTAAAAACATAATCACGTTCATATTAGGCTTGATAGGCGTCTTGATTGTCACTGGAATAACTTTCATGATTGGTGCTGCACTAGTCTTCATTCCAATCTTCATTATCTCAGGCGGAATCGGACCTCTGACTGAATTCTTCATATCAATAGGACCATTATTTGATGTAGCCTCTCCTGCATTCATGGGAATAATATTTG
>JABXGU010000053.1 GCA_016550415.1 archaeon
ATTCACGACTTACATTCTCTCTAATTCAACCGTTGGCTCCTTCCTTTCTTATTTGGATGTTTTTGCAGCCCCCACCGGTTAGCGACAACTTCTTTCCTGTGTATTTATCCACAAGTTTTTAGTTGCTAAATTATTGGAGGAGTTTTAGGGGTGATTATTATTTCTGAGAAAGTGCATATTTCGGTGGATGATGTTCTTAAGGGTAAAATCGATGTGGAGAGCTTGTCGTCCCGTTATGTGTTTCTTTACGCTAGGGGTGTTCGTAATGTTTTTGAGAAGTTAGCTGAGGCACTGAATTACATGGCGAAGTTTGGCTGGAGAGTTAGGGGCATAACAAGTTACACCTTTCTATTGGAGAGGGAAGAGTAGCTCAATTCTCTGTTCGACTGGTGCTTCGCAACCCTTTGTAGGGGTTGAGGGAGGAACGTTTTCATTTAATGAAAAAAGAGGGAAGGAAGCAATTTAGGGCTTCCTTCTTCGACAGGTTATCACACTAAAGCTTACTGCTATTGCTACGCTTAGAACAACAGCTTCGATGGGAAATCCAGGAATTGGTGGTGGAATCGATGGTGTAGTGGGGGATTCCACTGTGACAGAGAGGTCGCCTGTGATTTCGTCGCCAACCACATCCCTGACCGTCACATGTAAACTATAAACACTAATTTCTAGCACCTTGGCATTGAAGATGACGCCGGCTTTGCTTATGGCAAAATTAGTGGTGTCGTTAATCGACAATGTGTCTAGTTTGAATCAGGAACTCACGCTCAAATCATAGGATAGGGAGGCGTCATAGGCTATGGTCTGGTCAGTGCGCGTCAATCTATACCCAATATCTTTACATAATATGGAGAATCTTTGTTTCATAGGATAGAACTCCCATGACCAATGTACGATATATCATTGGAGCAATACTCGGCATAACAGGTCTTGTTTGTGCCGAATTACTATGGGGTATCACAGTAGGGATTCTACCTGATTTTCTTCCTTTTGTGCCATACAAAAATATCTTAATTCCAATATTCGCCATAATAGCACTTATTGGTGGTGTTCTGGTCGTTATTGAAGAACGACGACAACGCAGAACCTCTTCCACTTCAAATTAGCTTAATTGGTTTGTATAGAAAATAATTCAAATGTGGTCTATTTCATACCATTGATTATTACTCATTTTGTGAATTCTAATTTCTTCTGAGGTGATCCTGAGGGTAACACTCTGGACATAGGAATTTATACAGCCTCTGGATTACATATAGTGTTCCAAAGTATTTTGGAGTTAAATCCATGAGGAGGAAAAAGCATCATGGCTGAAATCGGTACAGTTAAGACATTAGTGCTTGTGGGTGCGATTATTCAATTGTTATTCATTGTCTACTTTGTATACCAAATCATCATTCTGCCCATTACATACCAGTATTTAATCGATTTACTCAGTGCCCTTCCCGGTTTCCCTAGCGGCATGGAGGCCCTCTTTGCTGGTTTGATTTTAGCTAGCCAAATTATGTCCGCTGTTGAAATCATCTTTTGCGTGATTCTTGCAGTTATTTGGCTATATTGGCGAAAAGACCCTGCTATGCATAAGACAGGCCTCATCCTAACAGGTGTTCTCGGTTTAATATTCGTTGGGTTTCTTGGTGGACTCTTTGTCTTAATCGCAGCTCTCCTAATTCCCAAGGAATTTGAGTAATCGCCCTTAATTAATGCATAAATCCACTCCGGACTATCATCCCCAATAGGGGTCTTAGGCGAGTCTAGATTATGCTATGCTGTATACCTTTAGTATGTTTAGCTACTAGGAATTGTAGCTCGATTATTCAAGCATTCTCAGTTGCCCGCTTTGCATGAAAATGGAGAGAATGAAGTTCTGATATTGTAGGAGTTCTGGATTCCTTATCAACAAGGCATCTTGTGTAAGTCCAAGTAACACTAGTATACTAACTTCATCATCTACGATAATCATTGAGGGGCGACGATCCTTGAATGCACTAATTAGTGGTGAACTTAGGAATTTCTCAGAGAGGACATAGATTTCCGCTCCTCGCACTATGTCTTCAACTTGTGGAAGTTCTGTCTCAAAGAGAAGAAATGTTCGCTTGACCTTCTGTTTTCGAAGGGAAAGAAATGCTGATTTATACTTAAGTAATAATTCAGCAGTGAAATTTGTGATTACAGCTTTTTTGGCGCTATCTAAGATTTTCTTGATATAGTAGCTTTGAGCTATTGCCCCAGAAATTGGGACCAGTCCCTGGCGCTCAATGGTCTCAGATTCTTCTTCGACTTCACGGCTTATGCTTGCTAGAATGGATTCGAGTTCCTCGTATGAATCTGCTATGACGCGGCGTTTCTGTTCGATTTCTTTTTCCCGGTCTTTTAGAAGCCGCTCAAGTCCGTCATGCCAAGTGGGGTACTCATATAATGTTGGTGAACCTGCAATTGGTTTTTCCACAATCAACTCTCGTTTAATCAGACTTTGCAAGACATCATAGATTCGGCCTCGGGGCACCTTTGACCGTTTTACCAGAACGGTTGCATTCTGAGGAGATTGTTTATACAACTCGAAGAAGACCCGTGCCTCATAAGTGGTTAATCCTAATTGTTGGAGAAGCTCCACCACTTCTTTTGACTTTGCCATCTGTTCCACGTCTTTTATGCGATTATGGGAAGGTTTATTTATTTGCGGTTCCTTAGCATAATTAGAATTAAAACAATCTTTAGTTGTTGCAATTTATAAATATTCCCTTGTGCTCCTACCAAACAAAGGAAGGTCAACCATGATAAAGATCACGAACCTCATGAAGCGTTTTGGTGACAGAGTCGTTGTTGACAATCTCTCTGTGGAGATTGGTCATGAAGTCTTTACATTTCTGGGTCCGAATGGTGCTGGAAAAACAACTGTGGTGAATATATTATGTGGGCTTCTCAAACGAGATAGTGGCGTGGTTAGCATTTCAGGTCTTGACCCTGACACTACACCAGGTGAGGTCAGGAGTAAAATTGGGTTAGTTCCTCAGGAAACCGCCTTGTATGAATATCTTACTGCTAGGGAGAACTTGGATTTTCATGCCCGGTTTTATGGTGTTCCAAGGGGTCAAGTAAAGCAGCGTATTCAAGATGCCTTAGAGCTTGTCCAATTGACTGAGAGGGCAGATGACAGGGTTAGTACTTATTCGGGAGGGATGAAACGTCGGCTTGCCTTGGTGCGGGCCTTACTACATGACCCTGAAGTCTTGATTTTGGATGAGCCAACCTTGGGTATTGATGTGCAAAACCGGAATGAAATCTGGAACCGGATTCTGGAGCTTAAGGGGGAGAAAACCATTTTGATTACTACTAATTACATGGATGAGGCAGATAGACTGTCAGACCGATGTCTGGTGATGGATGAGGGTAAGCTAATTGCTTTGGATACGCCGGCAAACTTGAAACTACAACATGCTGGGGGGATACGGGTTGAAGCACGTGTCACTGCTGATCAGAAAGTTGTCAAAGCACTGTTTGATAAGCTGAAGCGGATTGCTCCTGAAGCACGGTATTCGGAGTCGGAGATGAAAGGCGAATTTATCTTTGTACTGCCCGCTCGAGGAGAAGCCAATGAGCTTCTAACTGAGGTTTCTCATGTTTTCCGTGAATTTGCTCAGGTGAATATTCAAGATTTGAGTCTGCGCGTACCTACTCTTGATGATGTCTTTTTGGAACTTACAGGAAGCCATCTACGTGATTAGGAGGGATTAGATGAACATTCAACGACGAATTTTGAGCTTAACAATTAAGGATATGAAAGCTTGGATTCGTAAGCCCTTCCTTATTGGAATTGCTCTGGTTCCGCTGATTATTGCCCTCATTTTTACAGGCATCTTTGTTCACCGTGCAGAAAGCATGCCTGCTGGAGTGATTCTCGAAGATGATAACCCTGGGGCTCAGGAACTTAAGATTCTCCTTATGACAATGCGTAGTGGCACTGGACTTCCATGGTTTACCATAGATGATATTACGCCTGACGAGGTTCTAGCTCAATTTGAAGCCGGTCATATTCTATGCTATATTGTGATTCCCGCTAATCTCACTTTGCGATTA
>JABXGU010000542.1 GCA_016550415.1 archaeon
TACATAACCTTCCTCAGTCTCCTTAAGTATGCAAAGAAAATTGTTACAGATTCCGGTGGCGTGCAGAAGGAAGCTTATTCCTTTGGGATACCATGTGTGACTCTTATCGAGGAAGAAGTTTGGCCAGAGACCATAAAAGCTGGATGGAACCTTCCCGTGGGTCAAGATTTTAATAAGATTAAGCAAGGCATCCTTGATTTCTGGCCCAGTGGTAAACGACCCCAAATCTTTGGCGATGGTCATGCTGCACAAAAAATTATTCAAACATTACTAGAACAGAATGAGTTCTTACTTCACAAATGACCGGGATGCTAAGTTCTACGAACAGTGCCACTATGCATGATGAATCCCTCAGCAAATTGTTCGCCCACTAGCATTCCATTATATGTTAGGACTGCTTTGAAATTCTCTAAGGAAAAGAATTCTGGGGTGCGAAGAATTTGGCTTTTATAATGGCTTAATGCTTTTAGCTTGACTTCGACGTCTTTCTGTGATAGGATAAAGAAAAAGTTCGGTGCAAAGCCTAAGCAATTTGCAGGGATTTCGTAAAATAAGATTGTGGGGAGTGCACGTTTCCAAGCACGTACTGCTTCTTCAGCAAGTTGACGATGATCTTGATGAGTGTCATGTGGCCATGGACATAACATAAGGTCATAGTTTTCCTGTCGTTTCTGCCATAGGAGTTCTAGGATGTCTTGACGGAATTCGCTAAATCGCCTAACTGGGAAATCCAGGATTGTTGTTTGATTGATACCAAGAGTCTTATCAGCTCGCCTGCATTCAGAAAGGAGTTTTTCCTCAGTAATGCCTTTGGGAAGGCTTTTTGCGCATCGGCTGAACACTAAATGATCTATTTTTGCATCTTGACTAGCGAGAAAGTAGATTGTTCCACCAGCACCTATTTCAGCATCATCAGGGTGAGCAGATAGCAGGAGTACTTTCTTAAATTCCATTTCTCAAAACACCTGACCATCCTTATTAAACGGCAACCCTTTATGAAGTAATTCCGAATATGTCTACATAATAGAATTGTTTAAAATTCTTGTGAAATTCACATCAAATCATAAAGATGAATGACAAAACTAACAAAAGATTGAGGTGTCAGGTTTTGCTAGAATTTGAGGGAAAAACAGCATTAGTAACGGGTGCGGGAAGAGCAATGGGACGAACCATAGCACTCTTTTTAGCAAAAAGAGGAGCGAATGTAGCAGTCAACTACAACACCTCCTCAAAGGGTGCCCAAGAGGTTTGTAATAAAATTTCTCAGCTGGGCTATAAGTCCCTTCCAATCCAAGCTGATGTTTCAAATCCCCAGGCTGTCAGTGAGATGTTTCAAAGAATTGGCTCAGAATTGGGTTCAGTTGATATTCTGGTTAACAATGCAGCCATCAATATTGACATGACAGTTAGGCAAATGGAAGACGAGGCCTGGAACAGAGTGCTAGCTGTGAATACATCAGGCACTTTCTATTGCACACGACAAGCTATTCCATCCATGCGTGACAAACGCTGGGGGCGTATAATAAATATTAGCTCTGTCGTGGCTTCTATGGGCGTTATTGGTGCAGCGAATTATGCTGCTTCAAAAGCCGCCATTATTGGTTTTACGAAATCTGTAGCCAGAGAGATAGCAAGATATGAAATTACTGCTAACGTAGTTTCCCCAGGATACATAAATGTCGGTATGCTAAAGAGACTGCCTGAAGAAATGAGAAATAAAATACTCAAGCAAATTCCAGTGGGAAGGTTTGGATCACCCGAAGAATTGGCAGCAGTCGTAGCGTTTCTTGCTTCTCAAAATGCCGCATATATTACAGGTCAGATTATCCATGTTAATGGCGGATTCTATATGTAATATCAGGTCGGTAATAACATGAATGCATCTTCAAGAAGGAAAGTTGCTGAATTACGACGAGAAGGCGCGGACATTGGTAAAGATGTCACCATTCTAGAAGGCGCTAGTATTATTGCTAAAAAAATTGAGATAGGAGGTGGTGTGCAAATCGGTGCAAATTCTAGAATACAAGCTAGAGAACTTCTACTGGGAGATGATGTGAGAATTGGTAATAACTGCACTTTCCGTAGCGAACAAATCAGAATTGGGGAAAAGACTCTGATTGGCGAGAGTAATGATATTCAACCACATTCAATTTTCTCAATGGGGAATATATCCCATATTGGTAATAAAGCGCACATACGTGGGAGATTAGTCTCATTTGGAGACGAGGTATTCATAACCGATGGATTACGCGTGGGGGGAGGTGGAAGAAACGAGCCTGATGCACAATTCATTGTCGGAAACCGATGCACAATGCATAACAATTTCATTAACATTGCAAAGCCAGTCACTATTGGCAATGATGTAGGGTTTAGCCCAGAAACCAGCCTTATAACTCATGGCTATTGGCAATCAGTTCTAGAAGGCTACTCTACATCATTCGCCCCTATTACTATCCATGATTGGGTAATTCTTGGTTATCGAGTAATTGTTCTTCCTGGTGTTGAAATAGGCGAGAGAACTACAGTGGGTGCAGGATCCATCGTGACCAAATCCT
Source organism: archaeon (assembly GCA_016550415.1). The sequence goes on from JABXGU010000542.1 coordinate 2,556, forward strand.
TGCCAGCTCGATGTGTTGCAGTGGGTGTTCCAGCCCGTGTTATAAAAGAGAACTATCCCCCTCAACCTTCAGCACAAGAACAGGATTCCATTATGATTAATATTCTACAAACCTATGTGGAACACCTTATCGACAGAAAATTTGATGTGAAGAATATAATAAAGATGGAAA
>JABXGU010000054.1 GCA_016550415.1 archaeon
AAGCTTGGCGCTGAAATCAAAAATTCCAAAAAATAATGGCACAAAAGAAAACCTTTAGGTTTCTTCGGGTTTTTCCTCTCTGCCATAAATCATATACAAAAAGCCTAGAACCAAAGCTATGAAGATCAAACCTATCAGTATATTCAGTATGACAGCAAAGTAGGCATTCTGATCCATTAAAGCCTCTCCTTCCTCTACTATTTGAAAGTGCGATATTTAAGGTTGGCTCAATTGGTTACCTATTAACGTTTTCTTCTGCTTCAAGTGTTTCGTGGAAGGTTTTGAAGAAGGGAAGCAAATATGGATAAGGGGTATTGGAAAATGTGTCTCCGATGAGAATTCATGGACCAATGTTTGCAAGTTTTAATATAGATAGTTGTGAAGGCATGCTTTTCATTAATTTCAAGAGGAAAATGCAGAACAGATATTTATAGAACTTGCGAGAAAAATCGTTTTTCTGGTACGAATTTCATGGAGATAAAGAAATGAAAATGTCAAAAAACAAATCAAAGGCAGCAACAATCGCTTTCGTTTTAGTGTTAACTATCGCTTCACTAATAACTTTCTTGCCATCAGTCAATGCTGCGAATATTCCCACCTATGCCTTCCTTTCAACAGCTCCTAACCCTGTGGGAGTCAATCAAGAAGTGACGATATTGATGTGGCTGGATAAGATTAACCCAACAGTATCAGGTCCCCAAGGTAGTAGATTTGGAGATTATAGAGTCACAATTACGAAGCCTGACGGTTCCAGAGAAACCTTGGGACCGTTTACAGCCGACCCTGCATCATTTGCTTATATTTCGTACACACCTGACCAAATTGGTGAATACACTCTTGAGTTCAATTTTCCAGGACAACAAGTAACAGGAATTGGTGGAATCGTTCCAGTACCTAGAGACAACTATTATGAACCAAGCAGTTTCACTGCAACACTTACAGTACAGCAAGACCCCATAACAGCATCTCCTCAAACTCCCCTTCCATCAGACTACTGGACACGACCCATAGACGCTCAAAACCGAGATTGGCACACAATCTCAGGAAACTGGCTTGCATTAGGAGCCACAACCTTTGGAGACACAGCTTATAATCTGTCCGGAAATTTCAACCCTTACACTAGAGCGCCAAGAAGTCCTCACATCGTCTGGACGAAACCACTAAGTTTCGGAGGTCAAATAGGAGGCGAATTCGGAGGCAGTTCTGCAAGCGTCTATTATACGGGCAAGTCTTACGAGCCGAAACTAACACCCGCAGTAATCATTAACGGAGTTCTCTACTACAATGAACCTCTTCCCCCAAAGAACGGTTATTATGCCGTAGACTTACGCACAGGCGAAACAATATGGCACCACGATAGTTACGGTCCAGTAACAGAGGTAGGTGCAACTGGACTATTAGGAACTCCTGCCTACGCAGGAATAACATGCGGACAAATATTCAACTACCATTCACCTAATGAAATAGGAGCTCGTGCTTACCTATGGTTCGCAGGCTCTGCAGGACCCGCTGGCGCCGGTTTGGGAGCATCCCCGTATTGGTACATGTATGATGCAGAAGAGGGCGATCTAATTGTGGAATTCCAGAATGTCACGGCCGGAGGTGTGAGAGTACAGGGACCAATTGGAGAATTACTATATTACTACATAGGCACCAACTGGCTCGCAATGTGGAACTCAACCAAAGCAATCGGAACAGGGACACAATTCAGCACGGGACTTTGGACTTGGAGACCCCCCACAGGCCAAGTACTTGACTGGAACGCCGGAATACAATGGAACGTCACTGTGCCACCAGTTCCTGGCCAAGCCATACTTTCTGTTGGTGACGGTAAGATACTTGCAACTACAGGGAATTTCTTTGTGCCATATGATTGGCAAATGGAGGTAGCTTATG
>JABXGU010000543.1 GCA_016550415.1 archaeon
ATTAAGCTATTTACAATTGATCCAAAGAATTCTGGGTCCACAAACATCCGAATGAAATTACCTATCCAAAATACAGTTGGAATAGGATCGCCTGTACCCCAAGATCCTGGTGCAGCAAATGCGAGTAAGAATACACCAATATGCGGAAGAAGGGCAAAGGCAAGGACAGTGAGAATGAAACCATAAAAGATGAGATAATGGAACCAACGTGCCCTAGTAAATCGTGGATTCCATGTTCCACCTTTACTCATCATTGCATAATGGCGTAACGACATATATCGACGAATGAAAAAGAAACTGACCATTGCAATGAGAAGAAGTATAACTCCTAAAGCTGTAGCGATGCCTTCAACAGTGCCTGTAGGCGCCCAGATGTTGTTATAGATAGCATATGTTAGTGTATGTTTTACTTGGGCACTACTTTCAAAAACAATTAGAGTACCCAAATCTTCGATGGCCAAGATAAAGGTAAGAATGGCTCCTGCTTCAATACCAGGTAAGGCCAACGGTAGAGTAACTTTTCGAAAGAGGGTGAACCCCTTTGCCCCCATATTTTCTGCAGACTCTTCCAGGGTGGGGTCTATGTTTTGAAATGCACCATATGCTGAAAGGTATGTAAGGGAAAAGAAGTGAAGCGTCTGAACTAGAATAACGGCAGCAAGCCCATCGATGACTATTCTGAAGCCAAATATACTATTCAACAAATAATTGATAGTTCCATCAAGACTAATCATTCGCAAAAGCCCTACAGCACCCACAAACGGAATGGCAAGTAACGGAATTAGAAGTGCGACCCGGAGAATGGTTTTACCCCGAAATTCATAACGAGCCATGATGAATGCCAGAGCAACACCAATCGACGTCGCAAATATGGTAGTTAAAAACGCTGCATAGAGAGAATTAGCTATTGCCCCAGCATCAACACCGGAAATGTAAAACGCTCGTGATCCCGCGGACCAATCGATAAATTGACCTTCAACTTCAAACAACCAACCAATAGGATGAGTGTGAAGAGGAACAACTTGCGTCGCCATGATATTTTGAAGCATTTGCCAGCCATCAGCAGCCGTCAATGGATTCCGAAGCATATCGATCGCATTGGCGATCTCAGCTCCTCCAGGGAAGATCAGTGTCATAGGCCAATAGATGGTTGTATTGAACACCTCTGTAATCCAGTAAAGGGAAAATTGTCCTTGGAAACTAAACGCTGAAAGCATGACCGTTGAAATTGGCGCAATTAAGAAAATAGTAAAGAGTACTAATATGGCAATTAGCTGGAGATTTGAAAACCAATCCATTTCACGTCGAAACAGGTAAAACTGGTTTTGGAGAGCCAGCCTTGCCCGTTGTGCTTGAAGACGCAGTGCCGAACCACTTAACGCGGAACGCCAACGTTCTTCATGAGAAGAATCATTTTGCCTTGATTCAGCTTGATCTGCTTCAGAGTGTGACACATATTCCACCGACCAGTTCTTGCTAGACAGTGGGCAGAAACGATTAGGGACTTCCTTCCTTAAATAAACATACACTCATTGGAACAAAAGAAAAAAGGTGGGGAAGGAAGTAACTTTTACTTCCTTCTTCGACGAGTATAAAGCCCGATTCCTAATGCCGTTGCTAAGCCAAGCATTATGGAAATGGCAGGAAATCCAGGAACTGGTGGAGGTGGCACAAGCGGCTCTGGAACAAGACTCCGGACATAATCGTATTGGTCATTGGCCGCATCCGTCCAGAGTCCTTTCATATTGCTTCGGAATGCTGAATCACTACCCATATTAGTATTGATAGATATTGCATAGGCCTCTGTGAAGGTTTCGGCTCCACCATCCCAGCTTACCGGTGCTGCCATCATCTCCGCAAAATCATCAGCTTCACTTGCAGTGATTGCTCCCGTGAAGAATGCGTCAAGAATAGCTCTCCAACACTCAACAAGCTTGTCGTGTGCATCAGTGATTACAGACTCAAAATAGTACATCAGCGAATATTCGTAGGTGAGAGCGAGTGTATCGTTGAATTCGATACTTAGGTTCTCCAGAGTCGTATTATAGAAGAGGTAGAGGTCGTCTCGTGGTCCAATTCCAGGGTTAATTGGATTGGCTTGATCAAGTGCAAAAGCTTCCTCAAGCATTGGCATTCGGTTGATGTTTTCGTGTAGCCAGTATTGTTGGCCTTCTGGACTCAAGACCCAATCAATGAAAGATTCAGAGGCGTTATCCGGATTCAGTCCATATGTACATAGTGAAATAGGGTCACCATTAATTATCGATCCGTTCTGTGGAATGACATATGCGGTTCCTGGGTTACGAAGCGCGGTAGTATAGCCATAGAAGTCAATAGACATTGAAACGCCGGTTTCGCCAACTTCTACAGCGCTTTGAGTTTCAACAGATCCACTGTAGATTCTACCGTTTGCGGCCATACGGCTTAGAGTTTCCCACCCTTCCTCCC
>JABXGU010000544.1 GCA_016550415.1 archaeon
GTAGCAGGAGGTTAATTATGCAGGATGAACCAAAACGATGGCAGGCTAGTATTTGGATTGGAGAGAAAGCAGACCAGCCCATAACTGTCTATGGTGAGTCATTGCCCAAATTACGAGCAGCAGCCCGTGACTGGCTTAGAGAGAATAAACCCTTATTCTTTGGTAATGCTCCACCAGGATATGAAATTACACGGCGGGCCAACTATGCCTACTCAGATGGGACCACTCTGATACCTATTAGTGAAAAGCCACTTGAAGAAGGATGGTATTGGGTACAAGGATCGCTTGACGGTTGGAGTTATTATCCTGATGAACTCGAAGACTTTGATAGTGTGGTTTCACACTTCGTGGAACGCTGGATGATTCCAGAGAAAGGGCCGGACTATCAAGAAGTTGCTATCGTAGAGGGTAATCTTCAATTACATCTAATCAAGACAGTTCGACGCGAAACAGTAGAACTTTATGTTAATGACTTACTTCAAAGAGGGTGGTATGTCATCGCGCTTGACTGTGAGGGAACAACAACCGAGCGCGGAATGCACCTAGTTAATCGCCGCACTGTATTTGTACTGGGGCATCCCGAAGAGAATGCATCCTACATAGAATCTGATCCTAGAAGCAGACGATACGAACAATCCTACTATCCCTAATCCCTACAAGGGGACGAAAATGAGCTTGCCTAATCAATCGCTGCGCGAGCAAGTCGGAGGTTGAGATGCAAGGACTATTCTCTCGTCCTTTCAATAGTTTGGATGAGAATAACCTACGTGACCTTGTTGATGTCCGTAGAGTGCGTGAGCATATCCACCTCGATTATAAAGAGGAGTCCTATGATCATGGACACACAGGGACGGTTGAGATGTTAGCTGATGTGACCGCAATGGCGAATGCGCAAGGTGGGTATATCCTGATTGGAGTAGAAGAAGACAAAACAGAGCCTGATGGTACCCCTAAACAGATAATTGGCATAGAAAATGGTGATACAGAAGCTACGTGGATACAGAGTGTATGCCTCAGTTCAATTGATGAAAAGATTACTGGCCTCCGTGTGCGAGATATTCTTCTAACCAATGGACGTTCTTGTGTAATTATTCAGGTTCCCAACAGTGTTAGGAAACCCCATATGATAGTTCACAAGGGACACCGATCCTTTAGAATTCGGCATGGAAGAAGCAAGAGTCCCATGGGGATGCAAGAGGTGAGAAATATGATTCTCAGCATGAACGCATACCACACATCCCTTGAAAATTTCATTGAGGATCGAAGACAAAACCTCAGAGATTTAGCAAAGGAAGCGCCTTGGCTTTTGTTAATGGCTACCCCAATCTATGTTGATAGAGATAAAATTGACCCACTTCGAAATGATATTCGTGATTTGTTGCGCAGAACTCCTGGTTTACCAGATCGTAGTTGTGAAGGAATCCACGCTGGGATACCAGAACCCACGTTATTTGGAATTGAAGCAAGTCACCGAGATAAAAAAATACTTCGCCTATTTCGCAACGGTCATTTGGAATATTGTGAGAATCACTCGGCTATTGATTACCGACCCAAGAAGGCAATACCTATTCACTCATACCGGATGACTGTAACGCTCTTGCATTTTCTAGAAGTTGCGAAGCAAATAATGCAACTTGGTGAGGTGAGCGAACCAATCACGATTACTGCGCATTGGGAGAATTTTAATCCCTCGTATCTACATCGGTGGGAATCTCGACAAATCCCTCTTCATGCTCAACATGGTAGTATTTCTTTCTGGCGTGAGCACAGACTCAGTATTGAATTTACGGCAAGCGAACTGTCCGACACAAATAATCTAGCACGCTCAGTGATTGATAGACTTTTCAACGCATTTGGATATGACCATAATCCTCACTTTGATGCTGATGGTAACTTTGTGAGGCAGTGAACAAGGAACTCAGCCCGCCTTGGTCGCTCTGGGCGGGACTTTGCCAACCGCCGCCCCGTTTGCCAGTA
>JABXGU010000545.1 GCA_016550415.1 archaeon
TGAACTGCTTGAGGTCATAACTAGCGAACTTGAAGAGTTTGCTACCCGTAAAGCACCTTCAGATCTAGCAGAACTTGCCATTCTCCGAGAAGAAAAAGTCCGTATCCTCATCAAGTCCCTTCTTTCACGACAACAGGCAGAATTGGTGCCAGAATTGGCCACAACTAAAATCGGGTATTCATATCCCCTCGCCTCTTCTATTACCGGGCTAAATGATGAGGAAGCTATGAAACTCCTCGAACGTCTAGCTGATTATGGTATCCTCCTTCCTGAACCAACTGATAGTTCATTGGCTTGTCCTAAATGCAACTCCCTTCACTTACATCCGCATATCCTTTGCCCTGGTTGCCAAACCTCTGCACAGCCTGTCGAGCTCTTCGAACATTTGACCTGTGGAACAGTTAGTGTCAAAATCACCGAAGACCAAGAAATCTATTGTAACCGCTGTGGCATTAGCACCAGAGACGAGGCTGAATTTCGGGTCTTCCGGGGATATCAATGTCCCCAGTGTAATTCCTCTTTCAAACACCCCCAGATGATCTTCGTCTGTCATTCCTGCCATAATATTACCGAACCCGAAAACGCGGGAATCACTGTTCTCAAAAAATACGTCCTCAATCCTGCACTCGTCTCAGAACTCGAATTCATGCTAGCGAAACCATCTGAAAAACCTGCAAAAGCACCATGGCTGAAAAAGGAAGCTACGAAAGAACTTCCACCTGAACCTGCACCGACAATTGTTCCACAAGAACTACCACAGGTAATAACATCCGAAGAAGCAGGAATCCATCCTACTCGCATGCCATCCATACCTGTTACTGTAGAAGCCACTCAACCTCATCGTTCCTCATCAGCCTCATTGGAGCATATCGTTTCGAGTAACGAAGCACAAATCGTTGAAGAACTGAAACAACTCGAATCAGCGCTCAGCTCTGGTTCTATTACTGAAGCAGAATATGATCGCAGGTTCGTTCGACTAAAACTTCAACTCCGACGCATTCGCACACAGGAACTTCTCTAATCCATAACCAACTTTTCTTTATACTCTCTCAGCGGGTCCTATTTTCGATGCATAGTTGAATTAAAATAGGACAACCAAGTTCCGCATAACCACTTTAACACACTTCTCATGGTCGAATACCATTAAGGTGAAAAAAATGGAAATCAAACGCATCGCCGTCATCGGTGCTGGTGCTATGGGCACAGGCATCGCCTACCAAGCTGCCCGATACGGTATTGAAGTCAACCTCAACGATATCAAACAGGAATTCATCACCAATGGCATGAACAAAATCAAATCTATGGTCAAAACTGGCGTTGACAAAGGCAAACTCGATCTGAAAGGAGCCAAAGCTCTTGTTGACGGCATCAAACCAGTCCTTGATGTCACCGAAGCAGTCAAAGACGTCGACCTGATTGTTGAAGCCATCTACGAAAACATGGAAGCCAAAAAAGAGCTCTTCAAGAAAATGGATACAGCCGCTCGCCCCGACACAATCTTCGCTACCAACACTTCAAGCCTTAGTGTTACCGAAATGGCTACTGTAACCAAGCGTCCAGAGAAAGTTGTAGGAACACACTTTTTCAACCCGCCGTACACGATGAAATTAGTGGAGATTGTGGTTGGAGAAAAGACCTCTGAGGAAACGATTGAAACAGCGATTGCGTTCAGCAAAAAGCTCGATAAGACACCTGTGAAGGTCAAAGATTCACCTGGCTTCATTGTGAACCGCATTCTCGGAGCTCTAATGGGTGAAGCGATTCGCATTCTCCAGGAAGGTCTTGCTACAGCTGAAGATATCGATACTGCTATGCAACTTGGGGCTAATCATCCTGTGGGTCCTTTGACCCTAGCTGACTTTGTCGGATTGGACATCGCTGCCGCAA
>JABXGU010000546.1 GCA_016550415.1 archaeon
CCTACTCCAATAAGCGCCCTCCTATCCGGTATTATGATCAAGGTTGGAGCGTTTGCGATGGTAAGGACAATCTATATATTTTATCCTGGGCTGGACGTACTTTCTCTTGCAGTATGCAGCGTAGGCATTGCAAGTGTTCTGATAGGTGGTATCTTGGCTTTCTTCCAAAGCGATATAAAAAGGCTATTAGCATTTAGCAGTATTTCTCAAATAGGATACATCACTCTCGCCTTCGGCCTCGGCACACTTGTGGGCATAGAAGGAGGTTTATTCCACTTACTTAATCACGCTATCTTCAAGAGTCTCTTCTTTCTTACAGCAGGGAATGTGATTCTACGCGTTAATACAAGGAACATGCGAGAGATGGGAGGCCTATGGAATCGTATGCCTGTAACATTAGTTATGTTTCTTATAGGTATTTTTTCGATAATCGGTTGGATTCCTGGCTTCAGCGGATACCTGAGCAAATCAGTAATCCATCATGCCACCGTGGATGCGGGTCTTCCGATTCTTGGAATACTTGCTGATGTAGGGACTGTAATAACTATTCTCTACTTCGCACGAGCCACGTTTGAGATATTTGTTAAGAAGCCCAAAAATCCATCCGCTAGTGACGAAATAAAAGAGGCACCTATAACCATGTTAATGCCAACAATTATTTTGGCCCTGCTTTGCATTATAATAGGTGTATTTCCGGGACTCCTATCGGGCATTTTGGAAATAGCTTCTGGAGTTTTAGGGGGGTTGATCAGCTAAATGAGTGATGAAGAAAAAGAACCAGAGTTTGAAGGTAAAAGGCCCGGCAAAGTCTGGCGAAAGGACGCTCTTCCCTTGGCAGTAGCCATGATACTGCTTTCTTTGGGAGGTCTAGGATTCATATTCGCCAGAAATCTAGTAGAATTCTTTCTGTTGGCAGAGCTTGTAGCCGTATCTGCTTTCTATATATTCTTCAGTGTACTGATTCCATCGTTGTTTCCGAAAGTTGTGAAGGCCGAAGACATATTTACTGGTGGTGCTGCCAAGCCTCCATACATCCATGATGATGAGGTTCTTAGGCCTGTGGTTCCGTTCTTGGAAGAAGAGGAAGAGAGAAAGCAAGGTGAAGAATGATGTCTTCAAACAGAAAATCCATTAAGAAGCGAAACGTTGCGGTTAGAATCCTGAATCACTTGAAGAAAATGCTTGGTAGGGACTATCTAGAAGACTATACAATTGGTCGAAACCGAGTATTTGTAAGAACTACTCCTGATCACGTCAGTGACATAGTAAAGTACATGTTAGAAAATGATGCTAGGCTTGCTCACATAACAACATCTGATTTAGGTCTTTACGGATTGGATGTACTCTATCATTATGCGCTTGATCACATTGAGAGGAATTTGCACATAATTGTGAAAGTCAGAATAGAAAGAGAAAAATCCGAAATACAATCAGTTACTCCAATAACCTACCAAGCGTCGTATGCTGAGAGGGAGAATATGGATCTAATGGGAATGAAATTCCTAAACCACCCCGATCCTAGGCACCTATTCCTACCTTATGAGTGGCCCGAGATGGTTGAGGGCGGGAAATTTGATGAAACTCAAGTTGTTGGAAGAACTGATGTCTCAAAGGAAGAAATACGGGAAAGCACGGGAAAATGGGTACCGCTCTCTATAACTCCAAAGGACGCCAAACTGACTTTGATCCCCATCGGCCCCTACCATCCAATGCTTATAGAAAGCGAATACTTCAGACTTAAGGTAAATGGGGAGGAAGTTGTTGATGCTGACTTGAAATTGGGCTTCAACCACAGGGGCATAATGAAACTAGCTGAAGGAAGAACGTTTTGGAGAGATATATATCTAGTTGAAAGAACATGCGGAATATGCAACGCGACCCATTCATCAGCATTTTGCAGGGCTGTCGAAGAAATTATGGGAATAGATATTCCTGATAGAGCTAGGTACATCCGAACTCTGATACTGGAACTTGAACGTATCCATAGTCACCTTCTGTGGCTAGGAGTTGCTGCAGACCTTGTGGGATTCAAAACACTATTCATGTGGGCTTGGCGAGATCGGGAACACGTTCTTGATGCTTTTGAAATCATTACAGGTGGTCGTGTCAATCATTCCATGAATATACTTGGCGGCGTCAAGCACGACATAAGAGAATCTTGGTATCCAAAGATAGAAAAGAGAGCTAGAATAGTCAAGGATGCTGTTTTAAAATATATTGAAATTGCTTATGATCATCCAATTCTAAGAGCCAGAACCGAAGATATTGGCGTTATGTCCACCGCTACCGCCAAGGATACGGGGGCTGTTGGGCCAACTGCAAGAGGAAGTAACTGGAAGATTGATGCTCGATGGTCAGATCATCACGCAGCCTACGCTCCGGAATATACTTCTTGGGAACCTGTTGTGGAACCTGATGGCGATGTCTGGTCAAGAGTTATTGTCCGACTGAAAGAAATACTTGTTTCCGCAGAACTCTGTAACCAGTGCGTAGACGGGTTGCAGAAAACCGCAGGGGATATTAAAGTAGAACTGGAGGAGATTCCCGAAGGCGAAGGGATAGGGAAGACAGAAGCACCTCGAGGGGAACTCTACTATTATGTATCTTCCGACGGTAGTCCGATACCCCAGACAGTAAGAATCAGAACGCCCAGTTACCGAAATGATTGTTGTCTTTCATATATGGTTAAAGGATACACGCTGGCTGATGCTCCAATCATTATTGGAAGCATAGATCCATGCTTCTCTTGTTCTGACAGGATGGTGATTATCGAAGATGAAAGAACAGGAGAACTTAGGAGGGAGTTACTAGGAAGCCTTGCCAGGAGGCATAGTAAGAAGAGGATGTGAACATATTGGTCGCAATGATCCTATTAGTTATTTCTGCGTGCATAGTAATTCCAATAATAGCATTCTTTGGAGGCGTCTTATGCTGGTTTGCTGTAAGGAAGTTCACCGCAAGGATGCAATCCAGACTTGGACCATTACTATCTGTTCCAAAACCCTTACGACCTGTGGTCGGTTCAACTCGAATACTTCAGCCTTTCTGGGACATACTGAAACTGTTCTATAAGGAGACAATAATACCTGCCAC
>JABXGU010000003.1 GCA_016550415.1 archaeon
GGACCTTTCTATCGGTATGGTCCGGCTATCCTCAAGGCAGTCATTAAAGCGGGTATCAATTATGTTGATGTATGTGATGATGTTGAACCGACACAAATTTTGCTAGCAATGAATGCACAGGCAGAGATGGCAGGCATTTCTGCTCTAATTGGCATGGGCAGTTCTCCTGGGGTCTCCAATATTCTCGTTCGGTTTGCAACGGATTCACTCCTTGATCAGGTTGATTCTATCGACATCTATCATGCTCATGGAGGCGAACCAGTTGAAGGAGCAGCAGTTGTTGCTCATAGAATTCATGCAATGACCTCTGAGATTCCAATGTTCTTAGAAGGCAAAGAACAAACGGTTCAGTTCTTTGATGATAAGGGCATTGCACTACGTGAAGAAGTCACATTCCATGAAATTGGAACGCATCTATGTTATCCCTATCCCCATCCCGAAACGATCACACTACCGAAGTATATTCAATGTCAACATGTGACAAACAAAGGCACCGTTCTTCCTGAACGTTATTTCAACTTCATCATTAACCTTGTGAAATTAGGATTGGTTGGTGAAGAGCCCCTCATAGTAAAGGGAACACCGATTACACCACGTGAGTTTTCAATTGCATATATTATCGACGAACGAAAGCGAATCTTAAAAGAAACGAATTTTGGTGAACAACGAGGCTGTGCAAAAATCGTAGTAGCAGGACAAAAAGAAGGAAAGCCGCACCAATATGTCTTTTCACTTTGGTCTATTGGCCAAGCGATGGGAGAAGGGACCGGAATCCCTGCTGCTATAGGTGCAACACTTATGCATCGAAACAAAATACAACTCAAGGGTGTATTTCCCCCTGAGGCTTGTGTGAATCCCATGGAATTTCTTGCCATTATGCAAGAATACTTAAACCTAGAATCTGTAACCGGGGCCAAAAGTCCGCTCTTAATTCAATCCATCGATGCTCAAGGGAATATCAAAGAGCTATCAATTTAGCTGTTAGGTTCGTGTCCGAAGGCTATTTCAGACCCAACTGCACAAATACTATTTCACTTCAAGAAGAGGGCTAAAGTATGATCGCTGCTTCGAGTAAAGACAAGTTCATCCTCGCAATAGATCACGGCACATCTGCCATGAAGCCTGCAATTGTTTCCACGCGAGGCGAAATTATTGGATCGACTTGTGAGAATACTCCCTTGTATTTACAACCGGGTGGAGGTGCTGAACAGAATCCAGAAGAATGGTGGCGGGCTTTTCTGATTGCTGCGAAGAATCTTATCAACCAAGAACTTGTTCCTCCGGAAAACATCGTGGCGATTTGTAATACAAGTCAATGGTCTGGAACAGTTCCAGTTGATAGCAACGGGCAACATTTGATGAATGCCATTATATGGATGGACTCTAGAGGTGCACCATATGTTCGCGAAACTCTCAAAGGAATCTTGAATATCCAGGGCTATTCACTATCCAATTTACTCCGCTGGCTTCGTAAAACCGCAGGAATTCCCACAAAGAGTGGAAAAGACCCAATCGCTCACATCTTATACATTCAACATGAGCTGCCCGACATCTTTGACCAAGCGGCGTTCTTCCTTGAACCAACGGATTACATCAATCTAAGGCTTTCAGGAGAAGTCGCTTCCTCACCTTCGACTATGATGCTTCATTGGATCACAAACACTCGAGATATCAATCACCCATATTATGATAAATGGTTGATCAAAAAAATAGGAATTGATAAAGAAAAGCTTCCAACATTAAAACAGTCCACGGATATTCTGGGAACCATCAAAAAAGAAGTTGCTACTTCTCTGGGATTAAATGAAGATGTTAAGGTCTTTGTAGGCGCTCCTGATATTCCCTCCGCAGTAATTGGTTCAGGGGCAGTCCATGATTTCGAAGGCCATATCTACATTGGAACGAGTAGTTGGCTCACCTGCCATGTTCCCTTCAAAAAAACGGATATTGGCTGTAATATAGCCTCACTCCCTTCAGCCATCCCAGGAAGATACTTCATCGCGAATGAACAAGAAACTGCAGGAGCTTGCTTAACATTTCTCCGAGACCAAATTTTTTACCCCGATGATGAAA
>JABXGU010000547.1 GCA_016550415.1 archaeon
GGCGCTAATTTCACTAAAGATAGCTTCTCTAGAAGAGTCGTCTAAACGAGAACGCAAAGGGGCTTTCGTTTATCTAAATGGACGTTTTGTGGGTACACATATCAAGCCTGAACTTTTAGTTGCTCGGGTACGTGACCGCAGGCGGCGGAATGAGTTGAACGCCCAAGTCAATGTCGCTTATTATCCGGATACAAATGAGGTACAAATCAATAGTGATGCTGGTCGTGTTCGTCGTCCACTCATAATCATAAAGGATGGTGTGCCCTTACTCGAAAAGCAACATGTGGAGCGAATTCGTAACCGTGAAATCACTTGGGATGACTTGATTAAAGCTGGGATAATCGAGTATCTCGATGCTGAAGAAGAGGAGAACAGTCTAATCGCCATGATACCAGAAGATTTGACTCCAGAACACACACATCTTGAATTGGTTCCTGAAGCAATTCTTGGTATTTGCGCTAGCTTGGTTCCCTTTGCAGAACATAATCAATCTCCGCGCAATACCTATGAAGCAGGCATGGCCAAACAGGCTCTAGGATTATATGCGGCAAATTACAGTTTACGAGTGGACACCCGCAGCCACATCCTTCACTACGTTCAACGCCCAATTGTCACAACACGCCCTATGGAAGTTATTGGTTTTTATCGCCGTCCAGCAGGACAGAACTTCATTGTCGCTATCCACTCCTTTGAAGGCTACAACATTGAGGATGCCTTGGTCATCAATAAAGCTTCAATCGAGCGTGGTGTAGCACGTTCAACCTTTTTCCGATGTTATAGCGCAGAAGAACGCAAGTATCCAGGTGGGCAAGAGGACATCTTCGAAATTCCCAACAGAGAAGTGCGTGGATATCGCGCCTCAGAAGCATATAGGCTTCTAAGCGAAGATGGCATTATAGAGCCTGAATTTCAAGTTGGTGGAGACGAAATTCTCATCGGACGAACCAGCCCACCAAGATTCCTAGAAGAATACACAGAATTAGAAGTCCCAGGTCCAAAAAGGCGAGAAACTTCAATTAGCCTCCGTCATGGGGAGGAAGGAACTATCGACAAAGTCTTGGTTACCGAAACAATTGATGGAAACCGATTAGTTAAAGTAAAAGTGCGTGACGAACGGATTCCTGAGCTGGGAGATAAATTCGCAAGTAGACATGGACAGAAGGGAGTCATTGGTCTCCTTGCACCGCAAGAAGATATGCCTTTCACTGAGTCCGGCATTGTACCAGATCTTGTAGTCAATGCACATGCCTTCCCCAGTCGAATGACACTTGGGCAAATCATTGAATCCATTGGAGGAAAAATTGGGTGTATCAAAGGTGAACAAATTGATGGTACGCCATTCTCAGGAATGAGCGTGGATCATATGTTCAGCGAACTTCATGACCTTGGTTTCAAATATAGCGGACGGGAAACGATGTATAATGGAATCACAGGTCACAAATATAATGTCGATATATTCATTGGCGTTGTCTATTATCAGAAGCTTCATCATCTTATTGCCGATAAAATGCACGCTCGAGCTCGAGGACCTGTACAGATTCTGACAAGGCAGCCCACTGAAGGGCGTGCTCGAGAAGGTGGGCTCCGCTTTGGAGAAATGGAACGCGACTGTCTCATTGGCCATGGGGCAGCTTTGCTACTTCGCGAACGTCTCTTGGAGGAATCGGACAAATATACTGCAATGATTTGCGAGGAATGCGGTATGATTGCAGAATATGACCGCAACAGGGATCGCTATCGTTGTCGGGTCTGCTCACCAGAGACCACTACAATAAGCAAGGTCAATATGTCCTATGCATTCAAACTCGTACTCCAAGAACTTATATCTCTCGGGATTTGGCCTCGTCTAAAGCTAGCTGAACGAACTTAAGCTGTAAAAAGGGGGTTATGAAAATTTCACATCCACTCAAAAAAGTTGGCAGCGTTTGGTTTGGACTTCTATCACCTGAAATTATACGCAAAATGAGTGTTACTCAAATTATCACTGCTGACACATACGACGAAGATGGACTTCCCATCTCCTCAGGTCTTATGGACCCCAAGTTGGGTACAATAGAACCAGGTCAGCGCTGCAAAACCTGTGGAAACCGTGTTGGTGATTGCCCAGGTCATTTTGGTCACATTGAACTTGCCAGACCGGTCGTCCATGTCAGCTTCGCTAAGCTCATTAAGAAGTTTCTAAAAGCTATTTGTCGCCGCTGTACCCGTTTAAAGCTCAAAGAAGAAACTTATGAAAAGTATAAGGCAAGGATGGATCGGTTCGTTGAAAAATGGGGACAAATGAATCAGGTCATCGCTGATGAAGTCCTTAAAGAAGCTGGAAAAGCTACAACTTGCCCCTATTGTGAAGCTGAACAATATAAAATCAAGTTTGAAAAACCCACAACATTCTATGAAGAAAAAATGGAGGGCAGTGTGCGTCTTACTCCTACAGATATTCGGGATAGGATGGAACGAATTACAGAATCCGACTGTTATGTAATGGGTATTGACACTCGTGTTACTCGTCCTGAATGGATGATTCTCACAGTACAGCCAGTACCGCCTGTTGCCGTTCGTCCCTCCATTACATTGGAATCAGGTGTTAAGTCTGAGGATGATCTTACACATAAGCTAGTTGATGTTATCCGAATTAATCAAAGACTTCGAGAAAACATCGAAGCAGGGGCACCACAACTCATTGTTGAGGATCTTTGGGAGTTACTTCAATATCATATCACAACATACTTCAACAATGAGGTTTCTGGAATACCACCTGCCAGGCATCGCTCTGGTAGAGCTTTACGCACACTTGCTCAAAGACTAAAAGGAAAAGAGGGTCGATTCCGTAGTAATCTTTCAGGAAAACGTGTAGACTTCTCTGCACGGACAGTAATTTCTCCAGACCCTAACCTCTCAATAAATGATGTCGGTGTCCCAATGGATATTGCCAAGACACTAACTGTACCAGAACGAGTCACAGAGTGGAATATAGAGGATATGCGTGAATTAGTTCTACATGGTCCTGTCGAATATCCTGGCTGTAATTATGTAGTGAGACCTGATAACAAGCGGATTGACCTCCGTTATGTTAAGGATCGCAAGACAAATGCAGACGGACTTGCTCCTGGACATATTATTGAACGTCACTTACGTACAGGAGATATTGTACTCTTCAATCGCCAACCCTCACTCCATCGCATGTCTATCATGGCTCACGTAGTCAAGGTCATGCCATATCGTACCTTCCGCCTTAACCTCTGTGTCTGTCCGCCATACAATGCTGACTTTGATGGCGATGAGATGAATCTTCATGTTCCACAAAGTGAAGAAGCTCGTGCTGAAGCTCGAATTCTTATGTTAGTTCAGGAGCAAATACTCAGCCCACGCTACGGAGGTCCAATTATCGGTGGAATCCAAGATTACATATCCGCTGCTTTCCTTTTAACCCGTAAGCATACATTCTTCACAAAATCTCAAACTTGCCAACTACTTGCCTCTGCAGGTTATCGTGAAGACTTACCTAAACCTACTATCATTCATCCTCAACCAATGTGGTCAGGAAAACAGATCTTTAGTTTGCTTTTGCCACCTGAACTGAACCTGTCATTAAAGGCAAAGATATGTGAGAAATGTGATATTTGCGAGAAGGAGCGATGTCCTCACGATGCATATGTCCTTATCCGCAATGGTCAACTCCTAAGTGGAGTAATCGACAAGAAGGCCTTCGGTGCTGCACAACCTGAAAGTGTACTTCATCGTATTGCAAAGGATTATGGCAACAGTGAAGCTCGCCGCTTCCTTGATTCTATCTGTCCTCTCCTAGTTACATTAATTACTCGCAACGGCTTTAGCATGGGAATTGATGATGTTATTCTAGACCCTACAGCTCTTAGGCAAATTAATCAAATTCTTACTGATGCAGAAAGTGATGGTCAAAAACTAGTCCAAATTTATGAAGCGGATGAGCTTCAACGACTACCAGGGCGCTCTCTTGAAGAAACCTTTGAAATGAAAATGATTGAGATTCTAGCAAGAGCACGTGATAAAGCAGGTGAAGTTGCCGGTCAGCATCTTGGTATCGAAAAACATGCGGTTATCATGACAGCAACTGGGGCAAAAGGCAATCCTCTCAACCTTGCTCAAATGGCAGCATGTGTTGGTCAACAGGCTGTACGTGGACACCGCATCTCTCGAGGATATAGACAAAGAACTCTACCCCACTTCCAACGTGGAGATCTCTCTCCTCAAGCTCGTGGATTTGTTGTCGCAAGTTACCAGAAAGGCTTGAACCCGATTGAATTCTTCTTCCACGCAATGGGAGGTCGAGAAGGCTTAGTGGACACTGCAGTTCGAACAAGTACGAGTGGTTACATGCAACGCCGACTCATTAATGCTCTACAAGATGTAAAGGTTGAGTATGACGGAACTGTTCGCAATTCCTCAGGGGATATTATTCAGTTCACGTATGGTGAGGATGGAGTAGATCCCGCACGAAGTGACCATGGCAAATCTGTAAACTTAGATGTCATAATCGAGAGAGTTCTAAGCGAAGAGAGGTAAAGCGAAATGCCTGCAAAATATGTTTCTGCAAAAACCATCAAAACGAAAATTACTACACTCAGGAAGAAAAAGAGACTCCCATCTAACCTCATAGACGAACTGCAAAATCAATTATCAGATCGAGAAATAACCATTAAACAGCTCAACCGAATCATCAAAGAGGTCGAAGCGAGTTATGAGAAATCGCTTGTACAGCCAGGTGAAGCGGTTGGTGCAGTAGCAGCTCAATCTATTGGCGAACCTGGCACTCAAATGACCCTTAAAACATTTCACTTTGCAGGTGTCGCAGAATTTAATGTTACTCTCGGTCTTCCACGTATCATCGAAATAGTTGATGCTCGACGAAACCCTTCAACACCTACTATGTTTGTACACCTTGATGAAAAATATCGAAAGACAGAAAAACGAGCTAGAGAGGTCGCTCAACGTATTGAACAGAGTCGTGTCGAACGTGTTGCGCAAAGTGTAGAAATTGACCTCTCTGAAGGTGGAATTGTAATCGAACTTGACCCGAGTCTTTTAGAGAATAAAGGTGTCACTTCAGAACAGGTTCTCGAAAAACTTGAAAACAGTCGACCACGACTAGGTGATGTTAGTATTGATGGGAATCGCATTATTGTTACACCTGAACTTCGCGAAGGCGAAGAAGCCACCCATATGGCTAAACTTCATAAAATCTATGAGAAAGTTCGTAAAGCACTTATCAAGGGTCATTCTGGTGTGAAACGTGTTGTCATTAAGAAGGAGGGAGACGAACACGTCCTATACACTGAAGGCACCAATCTCAAAGGTGTTTTACGTACCGAAGGTGTTGACACAACACGCACAATCTCTAATCATATACACGAAATTGCTGAAACCCTAGGTATTGAAGCTGCTCGCCAAGTAATCATGGAAGAAGCAAAAAGTGTCCTGGATGAACAGGGACTTGATGTTGACATTCGCCATATAATGCTCGTCGCAGATTTGATGACTGCCACAGGAGAAATCCGTCAAATCGGTCGCCATGGCATCAGCGGAGAACAATCAAGTGTACTTGCTAGGGCTGCTTTCGAAGTCACAGTCAAACATCTTATTCAAGCCAGTATAATTGGAGAAGAGGACCATCTTCAAGGAATCACAGAGAATGTTATAATCGGTCAACTTATTCCAATTGGTACTGGCTCAATCGATTTGGCAATGATTCCACCTAAGCAACGAAAACAAAAGTAACTTATTGAAACCAGCCACATATCTGAGCAAGACCTATCTGAATGATATAAGAAAATCACATTATTTTGGCTTAAAATAGCTCTTTTTCGAAATGCTTAAAGGGGTTTGACATCTGCCTTCCAAAGCCCTTATATGTCAGGATTCATGCATGCACGTTGAGGAATCATTCCCTGGCGATAAATTGCCGTAGAATCTGAATGAACCAAATTTGTAGAAATTTACGAAATCTATCGAATAATAATGAAACTGATTACGCCTAAGATGTGAATCTGATATGGACGCTGAAACTGCTATTCGACTAGCTGTAAAATCTGGAAAAACAATTCTTGGAGCCAGACGAACCATTCATATGCTTCGCACAGGCTCTCCTCGTGTCATTGTTCTTGCTGCTAATGCACCTTCTGACATTGCAGATGAAGTCAACGCACTAGCTAAAGGGCTAAATGTGCCAATTCATAAATACCAAAGTAATAGTTGGGATCTTGGTCAGTTGTGTGGACGCCCGCATATGATTGCTGCTTTAGCAATACTGGATCCTGGCGATGCTGAAATAGCTGCGCTAACAGGGTGATGAAGTGCATGACCTCTTCTTCTGACATCAAGTTGAATATAGAAGAAATCAAACTGATGGCTCTCTTTGGTGATATCACTGGAGCCGAAGTCAAGGACTGTATTGTGGACCAAGATGGAGAACGCATCATTTTCGTTGTTAGTGCTGGTCACTTAGGTTTAGCAATTGGTCGAAGGGGTTCTACCATTAAACGGGCACGTACCATAATGAAACGAGATATAGACGTTGTTGAAGCAGCAGATACTCCAGAAGGCTTTGTTCGAAACGCCCTTGCTCCTGCACAGGTTACAGCAGTGAAAGTACAAGAGCAATCTCAAGGTCGTAGGGTCGCTGTAGTCACTGTAAGTTCAGAGAATCGAGGCAGGGTAATTGGTCGAAATGGAAGAAACATTGAACGGGCTCGTATACTAGCAAAAAGGCATCATGGAATTGACGCAATCATCATAACCTGAATTATCCAATTAGACTGGATTGTAGCTAATTCTATTGAAAAAATTTGACAACCTACCTGATGGGAAAAATTTTATAACCTTCTGCGAAATCGCAAACCTCTGAACTCAATTGAGGTAGCTTAAGATTGCCTGGATCAAAATCTCCGCGCGGTGAATTTGCTGGTCGTAAGCTTGAGAAGAAGCGAAAGAAGCTTCGTTGGAAAGACCGTTATTATAAGAGGCGGATGCTACGACTGGATGTTAAAGCGGATCCACTCGAGGGCTGCCCTCAAGCACGGGCAATTGTATTAGAAAAGGTTGGTATTGAATCAAAACAGCCTAACTCTGCTATTCGTAAGTGTGTTCGTGTTCAACTCATTCGTAATGGTCGTCAAATTACTGCATTTTTGCCTGGCGATGGGGCTCTTACATATGTTGATGAGCACGATGAAGTTATTGTTGAGGGTATAGGTGGCTCACGCGGACGCGCCATGGGAGACCTTCCTGGAGTCCGTTGGAAAGTCGTTAAATGTAATGACGCCTCCCTTGAAGCTATGATTATTGGAAAAGTTGAGAAACCCCAACGCTAATCTGAGGTGCACAAATCAATATGTCTTCTAAACCTACTTCCGTTGCTTCTTCAACCTCAGAAATCAAAGTATTTGGTCGATGGAGCACTAAGGACATAGAAATTCGCGATGCTGGTCTTACCAAATACATCTGTCTGACTCCCTTTATTATCCCTCATACTCATGGCAGGCATGAACACCGCCGATTTGGAAAGGAGCATGTGCCAATAGTTGAACGTTTTATTAACCGTCTTATGACACCTGGTTGGGCTCGTCGCCGTAGTGCAGGTGCAAGAAATGCTGGTGGAATAGCTGGAAAGAAATCAACAGCAATTCGGATCGTTCAGGCGGCATTCGAAATCATTCATCTTCGAACTGGAAAAAATCCTATCCAAATCCTTATCCAAGCCATTGAGCATGCAGCTCCCCGTGAAGAAACTACCCGCATCTCCTATGGGGGAATCAGCTATCACACAGCCTGTGATGTCGCCCCTCTCCGTAGAATTGACCTTGCATTACGCTTCCTAGCTGAAAGTGTTTGGGGAAAAAGTTTCAATAACATCACATCGATAGAAGAAATCATTGCTGACGAACTAATCGCAGCTGCTAACCGTGATTCTAGAAGTAATGCGGTAAACCGCCGCGAAGAAAAGGAAAGGATGGCACTTTCAGCACGCTGAAATTCACCCTTGCCACCTTTCATGCTGAAATATGAGAATATTCAAGCATTTTGTCTTCCCATTGCTGTTTATAATTATTCAACCTCTTCTGCCAAAAGAGTTTTATATCTACCATAGAAACTTGACCAAGCTCGGAATTATCATCAAACTAAAATATTCCTAA
>JABXGU010000055.1 GCA_016550415.1 archaeon
CTTAATTTTATCCTTTAGGGTGATTGGAATATCAGTTTCGCGGCGTATATATCGGTGAATATCATCCGGGAAGAAACCATAGTATCTTTCATGTAAGTCTATATAGTGGCTTAGTTTGATTGAGCGACCCTTGCTGGTATCATTGGGACGGATACACAGTTTTGCTGTCATAACCATGCATTCTTCCATTGTCTCAACTGCATAGAAGAGATGTTCTGGACCGAGTGCAATTTGAACCTGATTGCCAGTTCGTGCATCGTAAACCATCCAATCCTCTGGTTTATCAACTCGACCAAGTAGCATCCGACGATATTTGGAGCCGTGGGGACCAACAATTACAGGAACACCTAATCTCCAGAATCCTGCTGCTATGGAAGCAGCCTTCTGTGACATGGCGCCCCATGAAATGCCAACTGCTCCAACTCGGTTCAGTATGTAATCTGCGATTTCCTCGTAATTACCACGAAGGTTGCGTTTTGCGAAGATATTAGCAATCTTGATAGCTGCCCCAGCAATGTGTGGATTTGCCACGCAAGAGCCAACATTCAGTACACCACCTGCATCAAAGGTCCCTGGTCGGCGTTCATAGATGCTCTTACCTTCCTCATCTTTTATGCTTCCCGCAGTCATGGCTGCACAGCCCGAAAGCACAATGATGAATCGGCGTTTGGCAAATTCTTCACACATGTCATGGATTGCCTTTCCACCATCTGGATAATTGGCACAGCCTACATGAGCAATCACACCAGGGATTTCTCCAAAAACGACAGGTTGCCCAACAGCACGGATTTCTGTATCTTGGATTGCGCCACGACCAGTCCTGACCTTGAAAGATTCCTTGGTCCATCGATCTTTTCCTGCTGTAATCATCCAGCTGTGCAGTTCGAAATCATTTGGACAAGCTGACTCACAACGAGCACAACCAATACATTTGTCATATATTTCAGCTAGTGGTTCGAAGTTTCCCTCTTGTGCATCAATCACAGCTTCCATTACGGGTAAAGTATTGGGACAAGCACGGATACATTCTGAGCATTGTCTACAAGCAGCTGCCATTTCTTTGATTTTTGCTTTGCTGGGCAAGGAGTGTTTGCCTTTACGTTTGGGCTTAACTGCTAATGCAGTTTTTACAGCAACTTCACCGACCTTTTCATGATCACCAATAAAGACTCCAGGAACCTTGAAGGAAACAAGATCGGCTACAATATCATCCACTTCATCATTGGTGCGGTCAGGAAGTCCCATACCTGCTTTATCACATGTAGCAATTACAGGAGCATTGACTTTTCTTGCATGTTCTGGAATATCAGTACGGATACATTGTTCATCTACAACTACAACATCAGCGTAGCCACTTCGGACAAAGCGTAATTGCCATGAAATGGGTCCAACAACTTTGGCTTTTGAGTTATGACGTGTTATGTCCCAGGCGGTGCAACAGATACCACACACATCCACCTTATCAGCTAATTTGTTCTCAGCTGCATAATCAGTAATAGCGGCAGCTGGTACTACATTGTGGCCAATACACAGTATAACTGCCTTTGAGGTGTCCATGGCAGCTATCCCTGCATCTACTAATGGCGCTTCCGGGTCTGCTTTGGGAAAGCCTAGGGTTGAAATTTGGACAAGGTCAGCAATTTCCATACCAACTTGGTCAACCATTCCGGTATGAAGCACTTTTGATTCGAAATCTAGCCAACTTCCCTCTTGGCCGGTATGAACAGCAGAGAGGGTATGTGTCAGCTGGGTTTCACAATAATCGAGAATTAGGGAGGCATCTTCCAACGTGAGAGGACGAATTCCAGTCACCAATCTTGACACAGGTGCTTCAATCTCCACACCTTCACCCTGCGTCAATGGATATCTTGGTCCAAATTCGTGGATTAGATGATCCACTAAATGACGAGAATGTGCTAAATGAGCAGCACAACCAATGTTCGCTGCAGCAAGCACAATCCTAGCTGATTGACCTTTGATATCTAGCCCACATGCTCCACGT
Source organism: archaeon (assembly GCA_016550415.1). The sequence continues at coordinate 2,003 of JABXGU010000055.1, forward strand.
TTTCCTGCTGTTAGATCGCACTTGCCAAATGTGCATAAACAACAAAGTTGACATTGTGGCATGTATGATGGCTGGTATCGTTTGAGCAGTTTATGATCCCAATCTCTAAGCGTCATGACTTGGGGCATAGGAGTGGGACCCATGGGTTCGTCCCAGTCTTCATCAATGATTTGACCAACACTTATTTCTAAATCCTTGAAAGTGCCGATACTTGTTTCTAGCTTATCGGCTCGAATTCGGGCACGTTTTTGTTGTGTCAAATATTCACTTTCCTTATTTTCATTATTTATTCAAGAATAAATTACAGCACAGATAATAGTATCTTGGTTTTAAAGTTTTGATGCTTCTACGAAATCTCTAGTAGGTGAATTGCCTTAAATTTACTTTACAATTGAACCTGAAATTATTGACATTGTTCAAATAAAACAAGATTCAACGAAACATCAGCCTTTGATTACCCAATTTTACTAATATACCACTCCTAAACATTGATAATGTCATCAAATTAATACTGCTTCCAAGAATCCTTGTGTTCGGTTGGTTCGAATGGAAATCCGTATCAGGGGCGCTAGCGAGCATAATCTAAAGAACATCGATGTAAATTTTAGTGATGGTCTTACTGTTGTTACCGGCGTTTCTGGTTCTGGTAAGACATCATTGGTTTTTGATACTCTTTATCATGAAGCTCGTCGTAGATTCCTTGACGTATTTGCATTTGGCAAAATTGCTTCAAGGTTATCACCAGCCAATGTACAATCTATTACCGGTGTCAGTCCTGCCATTGCAGTGGGGCAGAATCTGCTGAACCGGAATCCATTCTCAACATTAGCAACAGCATCAGGACTTCACCCTTTCCTACGGCTACTCTTTACAAACTTTGGTGAGCGGAATTGTCCCAGTTGTGGCGCTGAAATATCTGTGCTCACCGAGGACGAAATTATTGAAAAGCTAATCACCATGGCGAAACACCAATCTATTACTGTCTATGCTCCTATTCTTCATCAGGTGCAAGGAAGCCATCGAACCCTTCTAAAGTTTCTTTCCGAAGCCTTTGGCAAGTCTGTTTTGCTTGTTGATGGTCATCCGTGGAAGGGTGGATTATTGGATGCTAGCAAGTCTCATGATATAGAAGTTGAAGTCGGACGATTCAAGGAATCAGTATCAGCCACTCATATCCGTGAGGTTGTACAGCAAGCTACTGCTTTAGGATCATATGGGATTATTGTCAGGGCTGATAGAAAGGAAGCTATGTTTTCACGTGCATCTGTTTGTGTAGAATGCGGACGGTGGTTTGGAAACCTTAAGCCTCTACACTTTCATACACCATGTCCCCATTGTAATGGTAAGGGCTGTGACCATTGTAGTCACCTAGGTTTGCATCCTCAGGCCGCTGCAGTGCGCTTGTTTGGTTATCGGTTGCCTGATTTGCTTTCTCTCTCAGTCAGTGAAGCTAGATCGCTTTTTTCTAAGGCCAATTTGCCTTCTTCTGCTAAACGTTTAATGACCGAGATAATGCGGCGTCTTAATTCCTTGGAAACCGTGGGTCTTGGATATATTACTCTTGATCGTCCATCACCCACCTTATCACGAGGAGAATCACAGAGGGTACGTCTTTCAATAGCTCTAACAAGTCGTTTAGAGGATATAGTGTATGTCCTTGATGAACCGACTATCGGGCAGCATCCAGCAGATGTTATTCGCTTCCTTCCAGCATTTCGCAATCTCGCTGGTCCAGTGGTCTATGTCGAACATGACAGGGTTGCTGCAGCATCAGCTGACCAAGCAATCGACCTAGGACCCGGTGCAGGAAAAGATGGCGGTAACATCACCTTCACAGGAACACCATGGGAACTCTGGAATTCCGAAACTCCAACAGGCAGATACTTCAGTATGCGAGACCGTGTCATGATTCCAGAAACACGGACCAAACCAGTGAAGTTCCTGACAATACATAAAGCTCATCAGCACAATCTCAAGCACATTGATGTCAAGATTCCTCTCGA
>JABXGU010000548.1 GCA_016550415.1 archaeon
ACGCGGAGGGCTTCTCCTGCCATCTTCCGGGTAATATTTAGAATATGGTTTCGCTTTTCTTCATCCAATGGATGGCTCTCACCAGCTTCAAATATTTCATTGCATTTTCTGACAACAACGCCAGGGGCACCTTTCACATAGACGCCCACTGTCTGATCATCGATGGAGTGGAATGTCACCATAATGCGAAGATTGGAATCAAATGGAATTTCATCAAGCCGTGGAAAATCCGCTTCTGCCTCCTCTTTGGTTATTCCTGCTTTAGCAGCTGCAACGACTAATGCTCCCTCTGTTGGGTCTCCATAGACTTCCCATTGTTTTTCACCATCATGGTCATGTCGTCTAAGGCGGGCGTCACTACAGAGGGTGCTAATCCGAAGTAAGAGTCTAAGTGAGTCCATCTCTGTTGGGTCGACTGGTCGACCATCGATTTCGAAGTTCCCCTCTGGGGCGTAACCTACCCCAGTTACATGGAAAAGCCGATTCTCGCTAAACAACTTCTGTACAGTCATTTGATTCGTAGTTAACGTACCCGTTTTATCAGTACAGATGGTCGTTGCTGCACCTAGGGTATCAATGGCTTGTAGGCGTCGGACTATTACTTTGCGGCTTGCAATCCGGTTTACTCCCACAGCTAATACAATGGTGATTACTGCTGGTAGTCCCTCCGGAATTGTTGAAACAGCGCTCGTTAGAGCATAGAGAAATATTGCACCTAGGTTTATGCCTTGAGCCAGACCGATTAGGAGAATGAGGCTGCTAGCTATCAGGGCGAAGATACCTAGACGGCGGCTCAAGGTTATGGTTCGTTGAGTAAAGGGTGTTTTTTCCTTCTCGGTCTGCGTGACAAGTCGTGCTATGTGTCCCATTTCTGTCTGCATACCAGTGGCGAACACAACAGCTCTACCTCGCCCCTTTGTAACAGTAGTACCAGCAAAGGTAAGGTTTCGTCGTTCTGCCACCGTTGCTGTCTCGGATTGCACCCCAATGGTCTTTTGGACTGGTGTTGATTCTCCTGTTAATATTGATTCATCTAATTCGAGATTAATTGCTTCAAAAACCCGAGCATCTGCAGTAACACTATCACCCGCATCTAGACGGATAACATCTCCTGGAACGACTTCTCTTGCTTTTGCTCGGAGCTCAAAGCAGAATCCTACCTCAGGACAATCACGAAGCACCTTTGCCTCTGGCGCGGTTAATGATTTCAAGACCTCCACAGCCTTTTCAGCACGGTATTCCTGAAAGAAACCAATCATCATATTGACGATAATCACAATACCAATTACCAGTGTATCTACAATTTCATGAATGGCAAAGGCAATAATGGCTGCAACAATCAGAATAAATACAAGCGGACTGGAAACCTGCCGTACGAGGAGAGCAACCTTACTTACAGGTTTTTCCTTCTCAAGTTCATTAGGACCATATTCTGCAAGCCGACGAGCTGACTCATCAAAATTCAATCCCTGTGGGCTAGACTTCAACCGATTGAAAGATTCCTCGACTGAAAGAGCATGCCACAGAACATCTTCCCCACTCCTGTCATTCTTCAACACTCAATACACCTCAGATTTAAACTATGACTCATCAGTCATAAGAGGCAGAGTTCTTGTCCTAGAAACAGAACTGAATTTTTACCCTCCTTACGATAAATCATACACAATTGAAGATTGTTGAACTCTCCACATTACTTCTA
>JABXGU010000549.1 GCA_016550415.1 archaeon
GCTGAATATAACAATTACAAGAATTACCACTTCTATAATTGGTAAAATCCGTAGACTTTGGATTATTTTTTGAATGTGCAGTTGATCTTTTGTAGTTTTTTTGTCTGTAGGTGATTTTGTGGGCAGAAGAACAGGGAAAAGGAGATTCATATAGGTCGTAAAATCCTCCGCAGTTCTGGAGGCATTGATGTCCGTTTTTGCATCATCGAGGAAGCGTTTCGCAGATCGCATATAGACAACAAATGCCTTCCCTCTAAACCAGAAACTAATTACAGTAATCGGTACTGTAAACCACATTGGAGCAGTGATTAAGAGAAACCACCCAAAGGACTCCGCAATCGCTGCTGCGAAGAAAATCACCCAGAAAAACCAGAGGGGAGTTACAAGAAGAGATGCAAAGAAGTTGAATACGAAAAGGCGGTGACTCTGATACAGCCGTGGTAACAGGTCTCGCTGACTACTAAGCAAACCATCTGCACTGACTGACGCTTGTTTCATTCTACTCGCCAATTTCCATCAAGTCAATCATTCAACTTATGCGTGAATCACTTTCAATATATGACTAGGATACCCGTGAAGACAATGAGCTGATAAGATCGTTGATGATAGGCTCATTGCCAAACGAGTATCTCCTTGTATAAAGTTGCTCGTTCCTCTTTAGGCTAGGGGTCAGGTCGACCTAGCCGTCGAGTTCCAACGAGCACCAGTATTGTACCGAGTACTAACAGTGATGCCGTGGAGATTATTGCTTGGCCAACTTCTTCGCTCACAATGCCTAATGTCATTAGAATGGTATTAAGGGAAACACCGATGGTGATTCTTGTGATGAAGCTAAGTAGGAAGGGTCCCAACATAGTTGCGAATAAGCAGATCATCATTCCTATCATCATGTTCTTGTTATGAGCAGGTGATTTCATGTCCTCATAGTTCGGATTAATTGCTGTGATTCCCGTACCCAACAATGCAGCACTGCACGTTATACTGTAACCGTAAACGAAAAGCCAAAAGCACTGGAATAACTCTATGCCCATCAGCACCGTGATTACCATTGTGGGAATGAGGCTGAGTGGCAACGCTATGAGGAATGCTATTACGAGTCGAGCCTTGACAAACTTAGAAGCCCCTCGTGGAGCCCCTTGGATAATCCAGAGCTGGTCCTGACTTTCAAGAAAGGAGGTTCCAGAAAAAGCCATGACACCCATAAATGCTAGACCATAACCGGTTATTGGCAAAAGCGAATCCAAGGCGATAGCATAACGTTGCCCATATATGAGAATCACAAGAAACGGCATTACTAGTGCCAGAGTAAGAGCCATCGCAATCTTTGAGAGGTTCTCTGCTTTTCGGAAGAGGGTCTTAAAACTCGTCACAACGAGTATCCCAAAGGACCCGGGGCTAATTACACGTAAACCCCGTAGAAGGATGTTCTCCCGACTCACTGTTTTAATCGTCTCTGTTCGTGCTCCAATCCTGTATGTGAAGAGCCGTTCAGTGGATAAGAAGCCAATACCTACGCAAGCCACGCTGAAAAGACCTAGTAACAACCCATTCGTAAGCAAATCGAGTTGCAGGATGCTCTGAAAGTTCGCAATTTGTGATGCTGAAAGGTTGATGCCGTTAAAGGTTATTGCACACCAGCTGATGAGATCAGCACTCCAGGTAAAGGGGAACACCAAGAAGATGTTCATGCCCAGAACTGCGGAGAACTGGGATGCGAAGAACTGTAGACCTAATATCGGGATAATTGTAATCAAACCCATTAGCATGGCGATAGCTTTTGCGATATCGTTGCCACGCGGGGAATCACCTAGTTTTGCTTGTATGGCTGCGGAAATGATGTTTGACACCCAAAGTGTGGTCAGAACCATCAGTATAAGGGTTGCATATATTATCAGTTGCCCTAGAAGCGAGACTTGAAAAGCTAGCAGAAAGGGTGCGAGCAATAGTGGTGCCAAAAAGAGAATGTACAAAGTGTTAGTTGGTATCTTTCCAAGAAAGGTGCCAATAAGAATGTCACGGGTTTTGACATTACTGGCAAGGAGAATCTCCCATTGCCCAATCTTGATTTCTGCGAGTGCCTGGCTTAAGGGAATGATAAGAAGGAATATCCAGAGTATTAGCATCACAGCACGCATCAATCCAGGGAACATAACTTGGAGAATTACATGAATTTGAGCTATAGGAATGAGGGCATCCATCACTAGCTTCACTACTAGAGGGGCAATGTAAGCTGCCCATATCATTCCAAGGATTAATACTAGACTCGTGAAGAGATTTCGTCGTCCCTTGAACCGTGAAGTCAAGACGAAGAATTCCGCCTTGGCAATGATAAGCCATTTGCGAACCATCATAGCTACCTCCATGCGAGTAGTGCTTGGCGGTCGACCTTGCCACCGATGATTTTAAGATAAGCTTCTTCAAGATCGCTCGTCTCGGTTGATTCAATGATCTGCTGGGGGGAACCCACAATCACTAATTTACCTTCATTGAGAATGCCAATGACATCGCACACATCCTCAGCAAAGCTGGTGATATGCGTACAGATGAAAAAGCTCGTTTCATTCTCCTTGGCAAGAATGAGAATCAAATCCTTTACCAAGGCTGAAGCCGCTGGGTCAAGCCGCGACGTGGGTTCATCCAAGAACACAAGTTGTGGATCATGAAGCAACGTCGAAGCTATGAGAACCTTCTGCTTCATGCCAGATGAATAAGATTCGAGTAAATCATCCTGTCGACCTTCCAGTCCCAGAATGGCTAGAAGACGCTCAATCCGTTGATGAAGCAAGCCTCCATTACGATCATTTAGTGCTCCGATAAACTCGAGAAATTCCACAGCAGAAAGCTTGGAGTAGAGGCCAGGTGTTTCGGGCAGAAGACCCGTTATGGCTTTGATCGAATTTCGCTGGGTAGATATGTCGTATCCACAGACCGTGCCAGTACCACTTGTCTGTTTTAAGAGCCCTGAGAGAATGCGAACTGTCGTGGTCTTCCCGGCTCCATTTGGACCCAAGAAACCAAACCGACTACCCGATTTCACCTCTAAATCGAGCTCTCTGACAGCTTGAATGGACCCAAAGGTTTTCGTCAAGCCTTCGGTTTTAATGCAGATGCGGCTGTTCACCATCTGTCACCGAAGGAGAATCAAACTCGGCTTAATATAAGCAGCTGTGGATTAATTCTCCATAGCTGTAAATATTTCAACAAAGTCTTCGACACTTACAAAAAGCGAAGCATAATATGTCTGAAATAATTATATTATATTTGAAGTCAATGCTCAAAGAGTAGTGATGGAATGAATCACGAAAAAAGAATAAAATTGGCAAAAAGACTGACAGATTCGACGGCGAATAAAAATAAAGATGCTTCTTCTAGGAAGCGCCTATGGATCAAACGCGAAAAATACGGACACCGAACTTTCAGATTCAGAAATATTCTTCATTGTAAGTAATCATTCATTGGCGTTGAACCGTCAATTCGCCTTTGAAGCTATACTTTTCGGAATTGCTGTTCAGAAGCTTGTGAATTATGAAGCAATGTTCAAAAAAACTGCCTGCTCCACTTTTCAAGAATTAATTTTATTGTCCTTTAGGGTTGCAGTCACAAAAAGTGTATCTCGCCTGAAGGGTATTCCGCCAGCCTCCGTCAATAGCTCTTGTAATGATTCAAACGCCTCTACTTTCAAGGAATCTGTAATCACATCACTGTTCTCGCCTGTGGTAAGCCAGTTATAGTCCATCATCTCTTTCCACCAAGAATCAAGGTCATCATAAGTGAATGAAGCCTGTCTGGTGTAAAATCGTATATTCTGGAATTCAGCTATTGATAGTATCCTTTTCCATCCTTTCTCATTCTCAGGAGAATAATTGCGTTTGCACTCAATTGAATGCGCCAAGAGGAACTCATACATAAAATCAAGATCCTCCTGCAGAAGCCAAGTACTCACACCCAACTTCCCTCCCGGCTTTAGAAACCTACAAATTGACTCCATCAGCTCATCTGGTTTCTTATACTTAAGAGTCTGGAAGTCAAAGTAATCGTCCCAACCAATGAATCCAGCAGTGACGCAGTCAAAGGAATGTTCCTCGAAATCA
>JABXGU010000550.1 GCA_016550415.1 archaeon
AAACTATCAGGAAGATATAGATGATCTTTTCTTGCGAGCGCAGCAATTTATTTAGCCAAAATTTTTTAAGGACATGACTAATTCTGTCTGGAAGTTGAAAAATAATTATGAAGAAGGAAAATAATAGGAGAGGATTATCTCCAATTTTTGTAATTGTATTAACCATTTTCATAGACATAACAGGCTACGGAATAATTATCCCTCTTCTACCATTCTATGCAAACGAATTTCATGCCGGTCCCACAGCACTTGGGATATTGATAGCCTCATTTGCTATTATGCAATTCTTCTTTTCACCACTATTAGGAAAGGCATCAGATAAAATAGGAAGAAAACCAATACTACTTCTCTCCCTATCAACTTCGTTTATCAGCTTCACAATATTCTCTTTTGCCAACTCATATCTTATGCTACTCTTCTCCCGAATAATAGCGGGCCTAGCCACAGAAAGAGCAGTAGCACAAGCTTACATTGCAGATATAACCGAGCATAAATCTAGAACAAAGGAAATGGGAAAAATTGGCGCAGCTTTCGGTGCAGGTTTTATATTAGGTCCAGCATTAGGAGGAGCCCTCAGCATCTACGGGTATTCTATTCCTGGATATGCAGCCATGATTCTCACTCTAATAAACATTCTATTTGTAATTACTTTCCTTCCGGAACCCCAAAGAGACAAAGAAAACACCCTAGAAAACACAAATTCAGGATATTTGCGGGGATTACTTGATTCCTTAAAAAAACCACTCTTAGGCCTCACTCTCCTAATTTTATTCATTGTCACCTTATCTTTTAGCACAATACCCGTGATTGTCCCATTACTAAGCATAGACTTCTTTGACTTCAATTCCCTGCAATTATCATACGTCTTCATTTACATTGGATTAATCCAAATCGTAATGCAGGGTTTCTTGATAGACCTTTTCTATAAAAGATTAGGTGAAGAAAAACTGATTGCACTAGGCCCAATATTGATGGCCACAGGGTCTCTTCTAATGCCAACTTTTCAAAATGTAGCAATTTTCTACTTGACAAATGCTTTACTAGCAGCAGGCTTTGGAATGATCAACACATCTATCCCTGCATTTCTATCAAAAAGAAGCTCTCACAATGAGCAAGGAAGCATACTAGGAATAGCAGGCTCTGTTACAAGCATCGCAAATATTCCAGGACCATTAATCATCGGTCTAATATACGATCTTGCCGGTTCATTTGTTCCCTTCCTACTTAGTGGAATTTTGCTAACTGCAGCTTTTCTATTAGGATGCAAAGTTTACAATGCATGCAAGTTCCTAAACTAGAATATACTCACTCCCATTTGTGTGAGTTTGAGGAATGGCTGCCAGATCTAAAAATATAATTCAATAAACAGAAAAACAGGGTTTGCTGAGGCTTTTGCACAGATAATGAGTTTGGGGAATGAAAAAATGAAACTTTCTTGGCAGCTATCGCTTTAGAGTAAAGTTTCATTTTTCTGTGCGAAAGCCATTTCAGCCCCTATTTCTCTGATGGTTTTACTCCCCAAAAAAAGAGGGAGGGGATTTGGTTTTATTGTCGTTTTCTGAGTATCCAGTAGCCTACTATGCCTATGACTGCTACAGCAATGACTGCTATGATTATGGCCAATTCGGTGGTTATCAGGGGTGCTTCTGGCTCAGGTTCAGGCGTTATTGGCGTCTCCGGTGTTGGTGCTGGATCTACTCCTATGGCGGTTTCTGAATAAGAACTCCAGTAAGAGTTTGACCCCTCGAATGTTGCAATTATTGTGTATTTTCCTTCTTTTTCCGGTGTCCACTGGTGGCTGAAAAAGCCGCTCATGTCACTTGTAGTTCTACCTATATTAATGAAAACACCATCTGGGTCGATAGCATCTAATGTCACTTCAACTCCGACTGCGTCCATTGGCATTGGAAATTGCATATATAGATATTTCATCCACTCGTCCATGCTTGCGTCCGAAATGGCAGGAGTACCGATAGCACCGGGAGACTGGTCCGTAACTGTACCTTCTATAATTACGCTGGAACCTTTTGTTGTCACTTTAGGTGATGCTGAGACAGTAGTTTGGGTTTTACCTTTGCCAATTGCGTATATTTGGTTGTCGTATATGTTTAGGTAAGCTATTATTCCATCTGCAATAGATGGATTCGCTGCCCAGTGGGATGTATAAAATGATATTCTCCACAGTTCCTCTCCGGTATTAATGTCAATACAGACTGTTGGGGAAGCGCGTTCCTTCGGGTCGTCGGCAGAGTGTTCACCCGTGCCTACGTAAATCTTTTCGTCAGCAACATACCATATATCTGCAATGTAACGACCACTCCACTTCGCTTCCATGTAATAGGGATCGTCAATTTCGTAGCTCCATAGGCGCTTTCCAGTGCTAGAATCGTAGGCATAGACTATGCCTCCATAACCAGCTGAGAAGAGTTTGCCATAGGCAAGAACATGTGTTAAGCCAACGGTGAAGTCCCAAGATGTTTGCGGTTCAGATGGACCCCATATTTGCTCTCCATTATTTAAGTCATATCCAAAATAGTTTAGGCTTTCAACGCTACGGATGACAAAAACGCCGTCTTCTAAACTTGCAGGTCCCATTTCTAAAGTTGCCCCAGTTGTTGATGTGTAGTCTTGTTTCCACATTAGTTTGCCTTCTTCTCCTGGTTTTAGATTTAAACACCATATGCTGTAATCTTCAGTTCCTAGATTAAGCCAGCCAATCCTTCCTAGACCAGATGATCCAAGTATTCTGTCGGGATTGTTCTCCCCATCAAGGAGGACGTAGTTGAGACCACCGTTTACGTTCGCTGGTGTGGATACGTTCAGTACATATCCCTTTTGACCATCAACAGTCTTTCCCACCGGTCTCCATTGCCAGTTTTGAGTTCCTGTTGGTGAACCTAGCAATTCGGGTATTGAGGATGAATTCCAGAGCGATAACCAATTATTGGTAGTATCTAGTTGATATATGAGTATATTTCCATCCGAATCCATAACTTGGGTTCCCCCGGGTACATTCTCAATAGTATACACCCAATCTCCTGTGAAAGCGTCGTAGCAATTCCAAGTAGAGCCTTGTGTTTCCCAGAGATAAGCAAAAGCACCGTGTTGGTTAGGTGAGTCATATTGGTAAATTTGACCAAAAGCTAGCCTGAAATCAGGATCGTACCAGATCTCTTCTCCGGTTCTGAGGTCTACACAAACTACGCCAGGTGCTGGAGGGTCACGTGGATATTGTGCTGGAAAACCATAGTATATGTCCATGTCATACTTGTTATAGTAGAGTCTTCCTTGTATTATTACTGGCGGTGACCATTTGCCTTCATAAGCATTTCCGCAGTGGTAAGAGTGAACATCAAATTCACCTCCAACGAGACCTCCAAAGGTGATTGGTTTTGTCCACAGAATGTGAGAGCTTTCCGGTCCCTTTGTGTATTTGGCGAATTTGTTGTGGGGATATGGCATATTCCATGCCCCTGGAGCAGAAAGCCAATTGCCTGAAATTGACCACCACTCCCTATGTTGAGCATCTATGGGGCGATCCCAATAATCTTGTGGAAGAGGTGTATCTGGATACGATGGTACTGAATCTTCCTGAACCGTAACTGATGTAGGAACGCTGGTGCTAGGTCCAAAATAGTCACCGATATATTCTTGCCCCGTAGGGTCGTTAGGGTCAAGGTTATCGCCGGCTAAGGTTTGCCCTGGAAAACTCATCTGGAAAGTGTATTCCCCTACTTGCTGTGGATTGAAGGTTGTCCATCCAAAACCAATCGGATCAGATGTAAAAGGGCCAAGAGTTTGTGTAGTTCCGTCAGGTTTGGTAACTTCCACTGTGTATCCTTGCCATCGGTCACCATAAGCTCCTGAGGCAGTTGGTGGTTGCGTGTTGAGCCATATATATATTATTATGTCCTGACCTACGCCCACAGTTGTTGGTGAAGCACTTATAAAAGAAAATGTCTCAAAACTCATCGGAGGATCGTGTGCAGTAGCAATAGGTAGACTTGT
>JABXGU010000551.1 GCA_016550415.1 archaeon
CTCTACTCCTTATCGAGAGCATTCGTAAATTTGCTGGAGCCTTGGCAAAGAAGCCCGTCTGGGTTTTTACCCCTGAATCATCAAAGCCCCTCCGAGATACCACCATGAAGGGTCTACAAGCACTTGAAGTCAAGTTGATTTCATTCGCCATGGACGAATCCAAATTACCTTTCTTTTTTGCGGACATCATTCAAGCAATTGCTTTTGCTGAATCGATTGCCGAACGAGATACATCCTTACTAGCCTGGTTGGACTCAAATACCCTTATTCTGAATGAACCTATCGAGTTTCTTATTCCAGATTCGAAGAGTTTAGGTTACCGACCAGTCCACCACACCCTCATTGGCTCACGATTTAAAGAACCCCTTGACCCCTTTTGGTCCCACATATATGAGTCCTGTCAGGTACCCCAGGATCGAGTCTTTCCTATGGTCACCCACGTTGATGCAACCGAGATCCGCCCTTATTTTAATGCTGGATGTCTGATTACTCGTCCAACAAACCACCTCTTCCGCACTTGGCATGACACATTTTTCGAACTCTACAAGAACCGGGAATGTCAGGGAGTCTATCAGCAGGATGAACGATACAAAATCTTCGTCCACCAGGCAGCCCTATCAGGAGTGATTCTTTCAATGTTTCCCTCCGGAGAACTCCATGAGCTTCCTAGCACCTACAATTACCCTCTTCACCTCTTTAAGCAAGATGTCTCCGACAGCCGCCCTTCCACACTGGAGGATCTGGTAACGATTCGACATGAAGGATTCTATCAGGACCCAGATTGGATCACTTCATTCCCCGCTAAGAGCCCTTTGAAGAAATGGATTGGCCAGCAGTTGTCCAAATACTCAATCGAATAATCAATGAAAATTAGTGAAAAAGCACAGTATTCCAGCAATCATTTAGATTGGAGCTCTGCCAACACCCTATTCACATCATCAACGAGTTCCGGTGGCTCTTGAATCAACTGAAATGCTGTGAATAGACTCTGAAGCACTTTGACTTGGGGACCGGAGAGTCCTTGCCCCTTGAGATCGCGAGCTCGTTGAATCATGGAGTGGATAGCAGGGTATATCTGAGTTGTCAAGTAATCGGGAAATACTTCGCGCTTATTGACATCCACAAAATGGAGTTCAACTCCGTATTTGTAGCAAGCACCCAGGATACGTTCTCGGATTTCCTCTGAAGCAACACCAATGGGAATCACGACTATGGGAGTGCCTTCTGGCATAGCCACGCGATTCTGCACAGCCCGCCCCACAGCTTCGTACACATCCCCAGGGCTATGAATCCATTTTGCTTCAGCTAGAAGTGTATGGTTCTCTGAGGTTGCTAAAAGATCAACCACTCCACCGGGAATAGTGGCTTTTTGCTCGACCTGAAACCCATTGGCTTTGAGATATTGGCGATAAACGGATAGTAGGAGATACTCTGACATCGAACTCAACTCATCCAGTACCTCAATCCCTTAATAACCTATTTTTGGCTGATATCATAGAAAATGTTAAAGATCTTTTAAAATGACCTATTTGCCTTGAACTGAATTATTCGCTAATTAGGTCTTTTGGGGATCAAAGAATCAGAAGATGAACACCGAAATGTAGTCTTTACTACCAAATGGAATTTAGAATGCCTAGAATCCTTAGAAAACAATCATTACATCTACAATAAGAAAATATTCTGTAGGTAGCAGCGTTTCATTCAATAATAAATAAAATGATTAATCAAGTTAAATGATGTCTGTCATCTTTTCCCGTCGTAATTTCCACCATTTTTCTAATCGAAAGACTAAATACAGAAAACCTATTGCGAGAATCCCTATGAGTGGAGGTCCGATTGAGAACGCCAAAGCTGGAGAAAAGCCCACAGACACAAGTAATAGGTAAAAACCAAAACCGCCAAGGAGAGAAAGCACTACTGCGTAATGGATAAACGACATTATTCTTACCTTCTCGCTAATCGTTTCACCCTTTCGAGAAACACGAAATAAGACAGGAAAAATGAAGGCAGGATACGTGATTACGTAGAAACCTATAACACCAGCTAGGACTCCACTAAACCCAAATTCGTGCATGAAAAGCATTGGGAGATTTAGCCATAAGGCAATTAAAGCGACTAATATCCACACTAGCAATCCGCAAACAAGGGACTCTACCCAACTATTAGTCCTAATCCGATTCATGGGTTAACCCCATCTATATCAAGAATACTAATCTAATTTCGATTTTTTAATTTTAACAACGATTATGCATTGTAGATGTAAAGACTGTTATCCATAGAATAGTTTTCAAATAACTTTGGGGAGGGAAACTATGGAAGAGTCTGCTTTTACCTTAATTTCGTTTAGGTTGAGATTGAAATCTATTCAGGGGGTTCTTTGAAAGATAATGTGGCAAGGACCTCAAGTTTCCGATTCTGTTTCAAGAAGTTGATGATTTGATCGACTCGTGAAGGCGCGGATTTGACTAACTTGTCGGTGGCTTCTGCATGCAATCCAAAATCATCACGCCGTCGAATTTCTGGCGACACTTTTTCCTTCGCAACAGGGGCAGCGACATCTAAATCCTGTTGGGAAATATTCCCTGATTCCAGTTTGTTGGCTAGAGCGTTATATTCCTTGTTTATCTGTTGGATTAGTGAGAGTTTGATGTTAAGGTCTGTTACCATATTGTATGCACTTAGTGATATTGCACAATGTACTAAATTATCGACTACATGGTCTATTGCTTCTTCTGGCATAATACCACCGTATATATCTAGGAATGGCAATTCATAAGGATTAGCAAATCGATGTGAAATCGTGTAGATAGAAATAAAGGAAAGGAGCAGACCGGAAGAGAGTCCATGATTCCTATAAATCCACCTCAGTATGGTTGAGTTGTATTTGTGACAAGGAAAATTGAGGGAGAGCTTTTCATAATATTGACTTTTTCTTTAACAATGTACTCAGCAAAGAAGACAGCGTCTAAGGCTTTCATTTTTTGAGAATTGATTCTATCCGGCATTTAGATCAAATACTTTCGAGTAATGCCTGTGTTAGGAAATAGCAAGTATAAAAAAAGCTACAAGGAATTCCCTCATCTGTGATCAGAAAATGAGAAAGGATAGTGAGGAGTACACAAACCAGCTTATTCACGAAAAAAGCCCGTATTTGTTACAGCATGCGCATAATCCCGTGAATTGGTATCCATGGGGCGAAGAGGCTTTCGCAAAAGCACAAAAAGAGGATAAACCGATTTTTCTTTCCATTGGGTATAGTACGTGCCATTGGTGTCATGTGATGGAGCAGGAATCCTTTGAGAATCCACGTATTGCGAAATTGATGAATGACGCCTTTGTTAGCATCAAGGTGGATCGGGAGGAGCGTCCAGATATTGATTCACTCTATATGTCGGTCGCTCAGATGATGACAGGAAGTGGAGGCTGGCCACTCACAATTATCATGCACCCCGATAAGAAACCATTCTTTGCTGCGACCTACATTCCCCCTGAAACTCGATTTGGGCGCATAGGCATGGACGAATTAGTCCCCGAAATTCAACGGCTCTGGAAACAGGATCGAAAAAAGCTTGATATGATTTCGGGGAATATCCTAGAGAGCCTTGAGTCATCGACTTCGGGTTCAAATGGTGCAGAGTTGGGAGAAGGAGTCTTGGACATGGCATTCGACCGATTACAAGAGCGATTTGATGAACAACATGGTGGTTTTGGTTTCCGCCCCAAATTCCCTTCTCCCCATAATCTCTTGTTTTTACTACGGTATTGGAAACGTACACAAAATAGAGAGGCACTCCGGATGGTCGAAAAGACATTGGACAAGATGTGGCAAGGTGGAGTGTTTGATCATGTGGGGTTTGGCTTCCATCGGTATTCAACGGACCCCAAATGGCTACTTCCGCATTTTGAGAAGATGCTTTATGACCAAGCCATGTTAACATTGGCTTACACGGAAGCATTTCAAGCAACACAAAATAAAGAGTATGCCAAGACCATTCAAGAAATCATAGCTTACGTACTCCGTGATATGACTAGCCCTCTTGGTGGGTTTTATTCCGCTGAAGATGCAGATAGCGAAGGAGAAGAAGGGAAGTTCTACGTTTGGTCTGAACACGAAATCCGTGCCATCCTACCTAAAAAAGAAGCAGAGGTTTTTCTTAGCGTCTACAACTTTGAACCACAAGGGAACTTTCTCGACGAAGCAACTGGAAAACACACAGGTACTAATATCCCTCATCTTCAACAGTCATTGAACGAAGAAGCAAAAGCACGAAAAATGACCTCGAAGGCACTTTCAGAGCTTCTCAACACAGCACGAAAAAAACTGTATGCTACCCGTGAAAAACGAATCCATCCTTACAAAGATGACAAAATACTTACTGATTGGAATGGCCTAATGATTGCAGCACTTGCCAAAGCAGCGAGAATACTTCGCAAACCACACTTCACTGAAGCGGCGAAGAAGGCTGTGAACTTCGTATTTACCGAACTGTACAAGAAAGGCCATCTTCTGCACCGTTACCGGGATGGTGAGGCTATGGTTCCAGCGTTCCTTGATGATTACGCGTTCATGATTTGGGGACTCCTCGAACTCTATGAAACCACCTTTGCTCCTGAATACCTCGAAAAGGCGAACACCCTAAACGAAACACTTCTCGCCAACTTTTGGGATTCGAAAAGTGGAGGTTTTTTCTTTACTGCAAACGATGCTGAAGATCTTCTTGTTCGGAAGAAGGATGCCTATGATGGCGCAATTCCTTCCGGGAACTCCGTTGCTATGCTTAACTTGCTTCGGCTTGGTCGGATAACTGCATCCTCCGACTTAGAAGCTAAAGCAGCAAGGATAGGTCGAGCTTTTTCAGGGGATGTGCTGGGATCCCCCGCTGGATTCACCTTAATGATTAGTGCAGTAGATTTTGCTGTTGGTCCTGCATACGAGTTGGTCCTAGTAGGTAACCCAAAAGCGAAGGACACTCAAGAAATGGTAAAGGCTGTTACTGAACGGTTCATTCCAAACAAAGTAGTCTTAATGCTTCCTGAAGGTGAAGAAGAGCGAATAAAAAAACTCGCCTCCTTCACAAAAGACTATTCGAGCATCAATGGAAATGCAACTGCCTTTGTGTGCAGTAATCATCAATGCCAGCTACCGACCACAGATATTCAACAGATGCTGAGCTTCTTGAAAGAGCAATAACACGCCAATCAATTACTGGGTTTTCCCGCCTTGATACATAGAAAGGAGGGACGAGTCAGTACCCTATCATAATCTTCAGGATTTACTTTCCGGAATTCTTCTAGCGGTCTTGTTTCAAGAACTTTCAAAATTCGAAAACCCGCTTCAAGAAGTGGTTCAAAAAACGCAGAAAGAGATCTGTGGTAAAAAGGCATGATTGTTGGTTTGCCAAAACCGGTCCAAAGCCATTCGACTCGTCGTGTTTCGAAGTAATCCTTTCGTTCACGCATAGTCGATGGGTTACAGGGATGAATGGTAGAAAAGATCAGTTCACCACCTGGTCGAAGAATGCGATAAAATTCCTTTAAAGTTGCATGCCAGTCCAGAATGTAGCCCATAACAAGCGAGGAGAATATTAGATCAAACATTTCCTCTTTAAAAAAAGGGAGAGGTTGATTCAAATCCACTTCACGAATATCAGCTGTGTTTCCAAGCCGTTCTTGGGTAATCTCAAGCATCTTTGGACTAACATCAACGGCTACAACCTTCGCCCCATGCTTGATGAGGTATTCAGCGTTATGCCCTGGACCACACCCAGCATCCAAGACATAAAGTCCATCGACATCAGGTAGCAGAGATAATATTGCTGGGCGCTCAAGGTACGCATTGTAATCCTTGGTGAGAACCCTTTCACTATATTCTCTTGCCATTGAGTTGTACGCATCCATGGCAATTAACTTGTTTTTCTCGTCCTTTGTCATCGAATCTCACCCTGCAAGGAGCATATTACGAGCGCTCAAGAATATATCGGAATCTTATGCAGAATCTTGTTAGCTTTCGTCTTCCAAGACCCAACCGCTTTTAATCCGCAAGAACCGTCAGTTGCATCAAACCTGATTTTGTTCTTCAATGAATGATGACATGAATTAATATTTAATGGCAACTGGAAATACTCTCAAAGTATCTGATAATTATTCGAAGTAGGTGAACCCGAATGGGTAAAGCTCTCAAAAAGAAATTAGACTTGGATTTTGATCAGGCTGTAAAGCATGTTGAAGCAATTGCAAAAGAAGAAGGGTTCTCTGTCCTAATGGTAAAAGCCATACATAATATTTTCAAAGAAAACTTAGGCGTTGAAGGTTACCCCCGTTATACCATGATTTGTGTTTGTGGTGCTAAATTAGCCAAGGCAGCATTAGATGTGTCCAAAAATGTTGGACTGCTATTCCCTTGTAGTTTTGTCGTGTATGAAGAAGCAGGGGAGGTTTTTGTTGCACATGTTTCGATTATGAAAATGGCACCCGAAGTTGGACTCGCATCTGCTAAAGATATGAAGCCAGTAATTGAGATGGCAGGTGAAATAGTTGGTCGTGCGTGGTCAAGATTTTAATCAATCCTGTTATGTGATGTTGATTTTTCAATAAACACAGTCACAATTGCTTTCAGTCCCCAAGTTGAAAGTTTTCAGGATACCCTGTGTAGGAGTTTTGCAATCATCTTAGTTCATTTATGGTCTATATCATGAACTTTGGTCTTCCTGGTGCCTTTGTATCAAACTCACCTTTGTTTGCAGTCAAGTGCCTGTAAATGCAAATTAATGAGAATGCTGATGAGATATTATAGCCCGTGTCATCATGCTGTTGACTTTTAATTGGTGAATTCCACGCAGCCTTTGAAGTTCCGTCGCCAACTGCTTCATGGTGGCCGCAAGTCCTTTTAAAACAATAACTAACAAGCAATTGTGTGTATCCAAATGAATGTGTGTTGCGGATGTAATTAGGTTAGTGTATTGATGTTGAATTCGGGTCAATTCGCTTTCAAGACCGGAAACATCATGATCATAAATGATTGTAATCGTTCCCGCTGCACTTGCATCAGGGTCTTGTTCCCAGCGATACTCCGAAATGAAATCCCGCATCGCTTGTTGAATTGCTTTAGAGCGATCATAACCAATATTTGAGGTTATCTGATCAAACTCCTCTAACAAATTCTGGGGAAGCGAGATACTGATTCTGGTAACACGGGACCTGGTCATTAGCTATCACTTCTTTTGGTTAATCTATTTCTATGAAAAACTGCTGCTATTTATAAAATAATAGTATTACTTTGTTTATTGAAGGTATTACTCCTTGAGCTGTTTTGTCGAAAATCGAGCTGCAATTCATCTTTGAGAACTACATCCATTACAAGTCATAAGAGCTCAGTTAGATTTATATAAATAGTATTACGAATTAACAAAAAAGTATTACCATTGTGTGTGAAGTAGCATGCATATCCCTGACGGGTTTCTTACGATCATCATTTGCGCTATTATGTGGGCTATCGCCATCAGCTTTTTAGCGATTGCATTTTGGCGTCTTAGAAGAGATTTGAATGAGAAGCAAATCCCGCTAATGGCAATTTTAACAGCTATGTTTTTCGCAGCCCAAATGATGAACTACCCAATTATTGGTGGAACAACCGCCCACCTATTGGGGGGACCGATTCTTGCTATTACGCTCGGACCCTATGCTGCCCTAGTTTCAATCACAGTCATATTAGTGATTCAGGCATTCTTCTTTGGTGATGGCGGAATTCTTACGCTAGGGGCCAATATAGTCAACATGGGTATTGTTGGTGTTTTCATTCCATGGATTGTCTTCATTTTGATTTATCGGCTGTCATCTAGCCGTTATGGCATGATTATTGGTGGATTCATATCAGCGTTTTGTGGCGATCTGACTGCAGCAGTCTCAGCAGGAATTATGCTTGGATTATCATATCCCTTATTTCCGTATTCAATGTTTATAGCAACGATTGTAATGAGCATCCACCACTCCGTTATAGGTGTCATTGAAGGCTTTGCTACTGTAATTATTTTATTAGTCATCTCTGGAGTGCGTCCCGATCTCCTTGCAATTGAGCGGGTGGTCCCATCCATCACGGGGGATTGGTCTCCCAAATTTCTGGAGGTAATTTGAGGTGGAACAGAAGTATAAGCTAATACTTGGTGGATTTATTGTTGCTGTCGTATTCGTAGTTATTGGTGTCCTTTGGCTGGGCTTCGCTAATGAAACTCTTGATCTTATTGCTGAGCTGTTTGGTGCTCCTGAGTGGGAACTGTGGATTCCTCCCTTCCCTGACTATGAAATCCCAGGACTTGAAGGGGTTATGTTGTCAAACTTCTTGCTGGGTATTGTCTTCGTCGCGATCATCTGTTTTATTACATTTGGGCTCATGTGGATACTAGTGCGCTTAAGATCTCACGAATAATACTTATGTTACTCAAGGAATAGATGATCCGTGTTTAAAGAGTTGTTGAAGGTTCTTGGTGAGAGCCTTAATGTCGAAAAGTATGCAAGTCGTAGCGGTGTGCTTCAACACATCGATCCACGCGTCAAACTCGTTGGATTCACTTGTTTAATCGTCTTTGCCGTGCTTATGCAAAATCTTCTACAGTTTGCGATTTTACTAATAGTTCTTACATTACTTAGCATAGTTTCTCGGATTCCTCTCCGAGCCTTTTTTGGTCGTCAACTTATGGTCGTGTTCTTTTCGCTAGTAATTGTGATTCCCTTACCTTTTATCACCCCAGGAACTCTCATCTTTGTTATGCCCTTCGGACCATGGTTAATAGCGGTAAGCTTGGAAGGCCTTTATCGGGCATCTGTTTTTGGTATGCGAATATGGGTTTGTGTTGCTGCTTTAGGTCTACTAACTTTATCAACTAGATTTCCTGTACTGCTTCATGGGATGCAGCGGCTTCGATTACCTAGCTTGTTCATTTCATTAACTGCTTTAACTTATCGTTACATTTTCCTCTTTACCGATGAAGCCTACCGAATGGGACTTGCACGGGAAGCACGAATGGTTAGAAAAGAACGAATTGCCCGCCCCCGAACCTGGCGTATAATTTCAAGCATGATTGGTACTTTGTTCATTCGTGCATATGAGCGAGGAGAAAAAGTATATCAGACAATGTTAGCGCGGGGATTCACAGGAGAGTTTCATTTATTATCGCAAATTAGAATGGGTTTCAAGGATTATTGCTTTACCGTCAGCTTACTAGCCGTAATTGTACTTACCTATATTGCGCCTTTCCTTTTGCCTGTTACATTGTTAGGAGGTTGGTTTTAGAGATGGTTCATTGTGCAGTAGATATGAAGAAGATTAAATATCGATATCCGGATGGATATATTGCTCTTGAAGACATTAATTTTCAAGTTGGCCTACATGAACGAGCAGTTATACTTGGAGCAAATGGAGCTGGAAAGTCTACACTACTTTCAGTGATGTGCGGAATCATTGAAGCTAATGAGGGCACAATTAGCATTCTCAGTAAAGAGCTTACTTCAAAAAACGTCAATGAATTTCGTGCAACGATTGGGTTAGTGTTTCAGGAACCAGATAATCAGCTTTTTATGCCCACCTTATGGGAAGATGTGGCTTTTGGTCCATTAAATATGGGGCTTTCTGAAGATGAGGTTATAACACGTGTTGATGATGCGCTGCAAGTTGTAGGGCTTTCACATTTGAAAGAGAAGCCACCACATCACCTCAGTGTGGGTGAAAAGAAACGAGCAGCCATAGCAACAGTCTTGGCAATGCGTCCGAGAATCCTTGTGTTTGATGAACCAACAGCACATATGGATCCGAAAAGTCGCAATGAGTTTGCTAAATTCCTCTCGAAACTTCACTCTGAGGGTGATTTGACAATTATTACTGCTACGCATGATGTGAATATTGTACCACAAATTGCAGAACGTGCGTACGTGCTCAGTAACGGAAGATTCATTGGAGCAGGATCTGTCTCCGAAATTTTCTCCAATACAACTATGTTGAATCAAGCCAATCTTGAACCACCAATAATTGCCCAACTATTTCAAGAGACTCAAATATTAAGTGATAAAACCGATGCATTTGCACTCCCAATGACATTAACTGAAGCAATTTCTATTCTTAGAAATATACGAATTTCACGCAAATAAGAAGCCTTAAGAAAACTAGTCAAAACAGCTTTGAGTATTACATAGACTCTTTTGTTAAAAAGAGAGTTAACGACATTATCTAATGCTTGTTTTCCAAAGATCGAGCATTAGTGTATGTATCTAACAATCGTTAGGAATTCCCATTGGGTTAACGACGAGATATTGGAAGCCGTGTTCTTCTGGATCCTTAATGAGCTTGTTAAGGAGAGAGCCACAGTATGGACATCTCTCAACATTTTGGGGTACCTTCTTTTCACAAGCGGGACAGTGAATCATGTCGAACACCCATAAGTAAGGCAGTCACTTCATCCCTAAAAACTTCGGTGAACCAAGCGAAATTGAAAATCGTCTGTCAAATTAGAAAACGCATGGACATGCGTTTTGCTAGATTCCGAGATAGTCACCATAAATAAATTGATGTTTAAACCATGCTACGATGGCCACCATGGTTTGTTCAAAGGCAACGGGATTAGTGAGGTTATGATCAGCCCCAGGGATTATAACCAGTTCTTTAGGTTCATTAGCAACCTCGAAAAGCCGTTTTACCCCTGCAAGATCAATTCCTTTATCGGCATCTCCGGTGATGATGAACAAGGGGCAGGTTAGTTTTTGGATTGCATTCATGGCATTATATATCTTAGCTTCTTGAATCATATGGTCGATGATTCCGGCTCGAAAAACCGAGTCTGTAAGACCATGCATTATATCGGGGGAGGTTCGTAGCAGTTCTTCTATCGCTGCGGGAACCATGGTGGATTGGGCAAAGGCGAATGGATCATAAACTGGTGCTCGTAGCACTACCGCAGTAATGAAAGGATTATCTATTGCTTCTATTATTGCGACGGTAGCGCCATAACTCGCAGTGTAGATTCCAAGCCATTCTGGTGAAATATACCCAGATGCAATGAAGTGTTTCAATGCAGCATGAGCGTCCTTTATTTCTCCTGCTAAACTGAAATAACCATCGCTGGACCGAAAACCCCTGAAGTCAAAGGTTAGCACAGCGAAACCTGCTTTGGCTAACCTTGTGGCGATTCCGCTAACCTGATCAGAGGAGCCAGGTAATCCATGAAATTTTAAGATACCAGGAAATGCACCTTCACCCTCTGGAATAACAAAATTTCCCCGAACTGTTTCTCCTTCTGAAGAGAATTCAGTCGGGATAATACGTATTGACATAGCATGATCTCCATTATTTTACATTACTTCTTGTTAAAAACGGTTGTGAGCTCAGAGAATGTGTTTGAACATCGTTACTTTCGAATACGGTAGAAAGTTATTGCTGTTAAAACAGCTGCGGGTTCTGCGAAGATTAACAAGAGCAAAGAAGTATTTCCCTCATAGACATACATGAGATAATACGGGGCTACGGTAGTGGTTATTAAGAAGGGAAGATTATGCCAAAGTTAGATTCGCCTGCTGAATTAGAAAAACTCAGGAAAGAAATCCAGTCGAAGAGAGACCCGAATAAAACCTGTATTACTCTCTGTTCCGGAACCGCCTGTCA
>JABXGU010000552.1 GCA_016550415.1 archaeon
GAACCGAAAATATTACCTCCACCATGAAATTCTGCCCAAACTGTTACAATTCCGGTTTCATTGGCTGTGTGATTATAGAAGTAATAGCCACCACTGTCAGTAATTGCTGATCCGATAGGAGTTCCATTCCAGAAAAGTTGCACAGTTCGACCTGGAAGACCGGTACCGTTGTCATAACGTAGTTGTCCAGATAATGTGACATTGCTATCTTTACGTACAGCATTAGGTATAGCTTGAAGCGAGAGCTGGGAAAGTGCAGTTATGTTCAGAATTTGTGTATTACTTTCTGTCGCATCAATGACGCCCAACATGACAAATGTAGCATTGGCAAAAGTGATGCCTAATGGGTCTTGAGATGAAGGAATACGATAATTAACCGAATATTTACCTTGATTAGAAGGTAGGGCATTAGTGGCAATCTCGCCATTGAGAAGAATATTGACCCTCTCGCCTAATGTCTCGTTAAAGGTGATACCTCGTCCATTAATTGCATCGATTAAGGTGCCGTTAAAACGAATGGTGAATGTCCGGTTAATCTCAAGAGGTGTGGCAGAAAGGGAGAGATTGGCAGCTCCATGTAGACTAATTCCGCTGTATTCACTCTTTGATTGAAATGCTACTCGGAGAAGATGAAATCCGATTATTGCTGAATTATTATATGTGAAGGTAATGGAAGCCAAACCTGAACCAGAAGTAACATCTGAGCCAATCAACCAATTTTCAGTTTCATCATAGAAGTAAATAGTCTGACCAGGTTCTGGGGCACCATCCCTCAAGAGGGTAGCAGTTACTTGGAAGGGAACCCAACGATCGACAATTGGAGTGGGTACATCGACTGTGAGATTATAGTAAGTGCTAATCACATAGGGGTCTCGAGCACCCCCAGTTATCCAAGTTGGCAAGGGTGTGGCGTCATACTGAAGCCAGTATCCTTCAACTGGGCTTGTTGGCACATAGACCTCTACCCAGAAGTGCATATGCATTACGCGAATAATGCGTTGACTTCCATGTTGTTCACCGAAAACTCCTCCTAGTACTGGGCGAGCTGCGATACCAGCCATCCGAAGAAACATCGTATAAGCTGTGGCGAAATCAAAACCAACTCCTCCTCCATTAGCCAGAAACCACTCAACTGCATCATCAGATTCAGGACGAGGTAAAAAGGGATCAAAAGTGAATGTAGCTTTGAAATATTCGAGGATGGCGTAAGCTTGTTCAAACGCATTATCCGGCACACCAGACAGAATCGAGGACAGCCGTGAGGTTATATTAGCTTGCGTAGCTGTGCTTAACTTATCTATTCCTTGACTCTGATATTGGGCTAAAGCAGCTGGAGTATTGCTTGCAGATATTGCATTTGGACGGATAGAAGTCCAATTTAAATCATTGAATGTGACCTGATATTCGATAGTACCCGTGCCATTTTCACTGAAGCGGCAGTCAAGTATCACGTTATTATAATTATCAACAGTGAGGTCGTACGGGTTAGAAGCAACAAATCCATCATAGCTAATAGAATCTTGCATAATCATAGGGTCAGGCCAAAGACTCAGTAGTAACAGAGATCCAGCAAAATCATGTGTGATGTTTTGCGAAACAGTATAGATGGTTTCACTGCTTGAGGGAACCTCATTAAGGGTATTAGTGGTTTTATTACTCCTCACCCAACCTGTTCCATTGTAGGTGTCATAGGCATTTCGTCGCCAATAACGCGGCTCATCTGCCTGATTTACAATCGCTACAGTCATTGTCGGGTCAAAGGTCCAAATCATATCAAACAGGATTTCATCAAGGGTGTCATTTACGATTAAGGTGTCATTACCTGTTCCCACGATGACTCCTGATCCAAGTCCAGGCACATCATCATAAGGTTCCTGCCGGGTCGGGGGAAAAAGGGGTGGCAAAATTAGAGAAAGGACTAGCCAAATAATGAGTAATATTGAAATGGCTGCCGCTAGTTTCCTTAGAGAAACCACCTAATTCCACCGATTGATACAGTCGATAAACCAACAAAAACCTTTGGTCTTTGCTTGACCTATACAGGAAAAATATAACCTCTCCGCAATGGTATTTGCTATCCTTTTTAAATGTAGGAATGAATTTGGCTTTGGAGGCGTCTCATTCTGCAAAGTCTATGGCGTGAACTACGTGAACAGATTGGTAATCAGCAACGATCCTTGGCAACTGAAGCAGAGTTACGTTTAACCGGATTGATGACATCTCCAAGCTTTGAAGTCGCGCAAACCAAGCTAGGAAAATACTTGCAGGAGGAATGGCGCCTCAGGAAGACAAATCATTTTGCTGAAGCCCTAATTATTGTCCTAGTTGGGGGAGAATATTATTGGCGAAAACATCAGCCAATTCGCGCAGCTGGTCTCCTCCTCGAAGCTGCAGACCTTTTTCATCTGTTAGAACAGGAACAATCAAGTCAACGCTGTCTTACTGCTGCACTCAACCTCACATTAGAAGGTAGACCCAAGGCGTCGTGGGAGTTTGAAATTCTGGCAAATATTTTCTTGATGACTGCATGTCTTTCTCTAGTTGAAAATCCTCCAGAAATTTACAAACGTATCCAGAATCTTCGAAACATGGTTCCAAAAAAATTACAGGACAGAATTCAGCGAGAAGATGCTTACCGGGTAACCATTACACTTAGACGAACTTTCCGAAAGCGTGACCTTACGCCTTTAGAGGATTTGGATACAAAACCTACAATTCGAAGTAGTTCTGATTTTACTACGCTTTATGAATACTTAATGGGGCTTAGCGAACGATATACATTAATTCGCGATGGAATCACTGCCTTGCGGCGGATAACACAACCTGAGGATTAATCATGTCATTTGTAACTCACCTCCGATGTCCCAAATGTGGCACAGACTATCCTGCTGAAGCGAAACCCTACTCATGCACTACTCCAAACTGTGGAGCCCGTTTGAATCTCCAGTATGATTTTGCAGGAATACAGGAGGTAATAACGCGTCGCGCCCTATCTGCGCGTCCTTTAAGCGTCTGGAGCTATTTTGAACTTCTTCCCGTTAAAAAACGAAGCAACATTGTGAGTCTGGGAGAAGGCGGCACTCCCCTCCTCAAAAGTAAAAGGCTAGCTAAAACTCTGGGTGTTCGTAACCTCTACATTAAAGATGAAACACGCAACCCAACATGGTCCTTTAAGGATCGTCCCATGACTGTGGGGGTATCAAAGGCAATTGAGCACGGCTCGTCTACTTTGGCTTCTGCGAGCAGTGGAAATGCTGCAGCTGCTCTTGCTGCGTACTGTGCCAATGCAGGATTGAGCTGCTATTGCTTTGTTCCCGATATTGCACCAATGGGGAAAATAGCTCAGCTTCTTCTCTATGGTGCACAGGTTGTGAGATTGCGGGGTCTCCATAAGGGTGATGACCCCACTGTACAGCTCCTTCGACAAGCATGCGAAGCTTATGGATGGACTCCCTGTCCTAGCTTTGGTCCCTTTAATCCATATCAAGCAGAAGGACCAAAGACCCTTGCTTATGAAATCATCCAGCAGCTAGACTGGAATGTCCCTGATGTCGCCTATGTACAAGTGGGTGCTGGCGGATTACTTGGTGGGCAGTGGCGTGGCTTCACTGAATTCAAACAACTGGACCTAGTGAAAAATAAACCCCGTATTGTAGCTGTGCAAGCCACAGGCTGTGCGCCTCTTGTTCGGGCATTCACATCTAATCTGCCTCCCTTCGAAATCACACCATGGGAATCTCCTCACACCATAGCTGAAGGGCTATGTGACCCCTTACCTTGGGATGGTGA
This sequence comes from archaeon, assembly GCA_016550415.1. The sequence goes on from JABXGU010000552.1 coordinate 3,790, forward strand.
TTTAGCATTGGCTGCCGTACGCGAATCAAAAGGTACTGCTGTTGCTGTTGAAGATGATCTTATCCTAAAAGCTCAACGTCTTCTAGCTAAAAATGAAGGAATATTCGCAGAACCTACAGGAGTAACTGGTCTTGCAGGCCTAATTTACCAACTTGATAATGGAGAACAAGATCCAACAGAAACAATTCTTATAGAAGCCACAGGTGGTGGATTGAAGGATCAAGATACTGTGATAAATAGTGTGCAAGCTCCTCCTGTCATCGACCCCGATATCAAACAACTAAAAGCTGCACTAAAACTCGAATAAATATATCAAGTAAAGCGGCTGAGAAATACTATTTTATTAACTCCTTTTCACGTAAAAACAGTTAATTTTATAGAGTACTATACAGAAGAGAATA
>JABXGU010000553.1 GCA_016550415.1 archaeon
ATCTTGAAGATGAAATCGTTGAAGGACAACGCGTAATCGTTCTTCCAATCATTGCAGGTGGATGAGAGACGATTCATTATTTTTTGCAGGGCATTTAGTAGAATTCTCTTTGGGTGTTTCTACCAGAAAATCTTGTGAACTGCTCCTACATAGATGAAGGAGCTTCCATCGAGTCCACTCCAGAGAGAATCTTGGGGAGGGCTGTATGTCGATGCAAGCTAGCCCAAAATGTATGGATTAGCTCCCCGTTCACAGGGGGTTGCTGCAATAGGAACCGTAACATAATATTGACTGCGGCATTCATGTCGCGATCAAATATAGTTCCACAATTGCAATGAATAACACGCTCCGATAGCCGACGCTTTTGCACTGCACCACAGATACAACACCGCATAGTGGTCTGAGCTTCGTCAATTCTTATTACTCTCTTACCTAATTTCCTAGCTTTGTAGGTCAAGAATTGGACGAAGCGTCCTAGGAAGCCTGTGTTCTGCAGTGAATGGTTCAACGTCCGTACAGCCGAGTTCTTGGGTCGATAATCTTTGATTTTGTGTTTATGAACCATATGCTTTACATCCAAATTTCCTAAAATGAATGTATTAGCCCTAGAATTGCTCACCACAACCTTAGAGATTTTATGTTGGAAATCCCACAACTGGTTGGTGAGTTTGTGGCGCATCTTCAGCCATTTTTGCTGATAAAACCACCACCGATGACTGAATTTAAGGCAATGATCACGACGTGACTGTAACTGTCGCAGTTTGTTTTTCCAATAAAGATCGGGTCGACGATTCCGAATTTTGATAAATCGCCCTAGTTGGTTGACCGCAGTAACCAAGTTTATTATACCTAAATCTATGGCTTGATATCGACTATTATCAAAATACGTTGGAACTGTCTGTTCGTATGTGATTGAGACGTACCATAAACACTGTCGATTTTGGAACAGTTCAACTTGTTTAATTCTATTATTCGAAGGGGGCAACCATGGCAGCGTAAAATTCAGTGAAACACTTGAGGGATGATTGTGGGCAAAGCGAATCTCCCGGGTGTCGTAGTTCAGTTTGAATCCTGATTGATTGTAACAAAGGGTTGTGAAATAACCGGAGCCTTTGAAACGAGGAGGACGAGCAGTTGAGTCACCACGGCACCATCGGGCAAAAAATGACTTATAATCTGCATCAAGATGGCGAAGGGTCATTTGAAGTACTTTGGAGTAGACCCATGCATATTCTGGGTATTGCTTTTTAAGGGCAGGCAAGGCGTTTTGTTGTTGGAGATAGGTGATGCTATTACGTTGGGCTTCAGGTTTTGATTGAGCCGTCGCCCAATGATTGCGTCGTTCTGCAAGAGCGAAGTTATAAAGGAGGCGGCATTTTTCTGACAGAACCCAAAGGACTTGGGCCTGTTCAGTTGTCGGAGTGATGCGGATTTTACGTGTCAGCAGCATCGAAGTCATGCTAGGACTAGATGGGAAGTCAATATTTTTCAGTCTGGGGGAGTGGTACGGATAAGTATCAGTCTGTTCACACTTGATATACAAAAAGAGGTTTCTTAACGAAGAAGTTAAAAACAACCTTTGAGTATTCGGGTTCACTCCGGTAAGAAGTTCTCACTACATGATGGTGTTTAACTGTGAAGAAAATGACAACATTGATTCCCATCCTGGTCTTACTAGCCATGCTGATACTGAGCCCAATCATCGCGCCTACTATTAGCTTACAACGAGGAGAGTCAGGAAAGCACAATCTATTGCAATCAAAGAGCCCTCCTGCTCCACAGATCACAGCAGACTGGCTTGATGTCGACCTTAATGTAGAATTCAGTTTCGATAGTAATTCGGTGACCATTGGATGGACCGGACGTCCTCGAACTGGCGCACAATCCCCCTTTAACCCCCTTTATACCTGGACGAAATCTGGCTCTGTTGATGGTGGAATCTGGGAGGGAAATCCTGGAAACGCCTCAATTTCAGCTGTTGCGTGGGATAATACAACAACAGCCTCTGAAGTCAGGGATTTTTTGAATTACACCATGGAAAACTACGTACGTTACACCAGCTACCCCTCCCTCAGTAACTTCAACTTCACAGACTACGAGAATCAAACCACCTGGCTATTTAATGACGTGATTGCCTCACATGAAGAATTTCTTAACAACACGTTCTATCTTGTAAACAACGCTACAGCATACCTCATGGATGGTTTTAACGCAACCGGGATCATCGGAAGTCTCAGTGAATATCACATTCACCTTGAATGGTTCGAGAGCGACCCAATTGCTGATGTGACATTCACCTACACCATCTCAGATATCATAACCCAGATAGGGGACACCTACGACTTTCGCCTTGGAGATGCTTTTGGCTATTCTGCGCCTCTGGTTCTTACTGGCGAAGGCACCGTAGTTATTAACGCCCCACATAATCGTGTCTACTTAAACGGAACCCCCACGTGGGTATTCGAGGATAAGACCTTCCCTTTCTATCCAATAGGCACTGAGGAATATTCGCTGTCTGATTCTACTGAAGATTTTGAGTACTGGATTTCCTTCCAAGAGGGATCCTCGGTACTGTCCATTACCCGAGAGCTCAGCACGAACGTCCTCAATCGTGGTGATCTCCTGACTGTAAGAATCATAGTTGAAAACACTGGAA
>JABXGU010000554.1 GCA_016550415.1 archaeon
ATCATGATTGATCTTTGGGCAAAGTGGGACATCTTTGCTGACATAACATGGATGGCATATACTGGCTCAAGTATTCCAGAAAAGATACAAGACATCTGGGGTATAGTTCTTCAAGCCCGGAAAAACGCCACAGACTCGATTAGGCCTGGTATTCCTGGCAGTATACCAGATGAACACGCCCGTGAGGTACTCATAAAGGCTGGTTTTGAAAATAATATCTTACATAGGACCGGACATAGTATAGACTCTGCAGTTCATGGTAAGGGCGTAAATCTTGACAGCTTTGAAATGCCCGAAACTCGACTTCTCTTACCCAATCTTGTAGTCTCAGTTGAGCCTGGAATCTACCTACCAAATCAATTTGGTATCCGCAGCGAAATTGATGTAGTTGTAACACAAAAAGGATCAAAAATAACTACGAAACCTCAGAAGTCAATACTCTGTATTTGAAGGGATACGAAACAGATAAAATTCCATCATGAATAACTTCAATAGGGAAAAACACGATGGCTGACAAATTCCTGCTTCTTCTTGATTTCTCTGGAGGAATAATAGAACCTCTTCCCCTTTCACCAGATGTGTTAACAGATGATCGAATAGTGATTATCATCGATGAACTGAAAGAGTGTATTTGGCTTTGGCTTGGCGCTAACACAACCTTAATTGAACGACGGGCTTCTCAACGAAAGGCTCGTTCAATTCGCAGTGCTGGCTATCAATTTGGTCCCCTTAAAATCGGTCGTGACATTTCAAGTGTTGAAATAATTGATGGTCAAATCCTGGATGATAAAGAAACTAAAGAATACTATGAAACACTTCTTCATTCCCTTAGCCAAAAATTCACCATCACAGACAAAGTGTTGGGTCGGCTTGGTGGCACTCCTACAAAGGTTAAGGCTCCTTCACCAATGACTCCAAGCACTGCTCCTTCATCCGTCTCTCCTCCTACTCCAGTGTCCACACCTGCTCCTTCGCCTACTCCATCTCCACAACCTAAACCTGCTACGAGCAAACCTGCAACTAGCCAGATTGAAGATGTTGCTCCTGCTCCTTCTCGTTCTTTTGAAGATTTAGGAGTTATACGTGCAGGCATTCTCATATCTTCTATCTTGGATTATTTTCCACTCTGCTATGTGAGCGTTACTAAAACTGGAGAAAGTAAACGCTATACTATCGAAGATGCAGAAGGTGTAATCTGTGAACTCGAAGTAGCCGATGGATCTGTTCACTTCTTAAGCCGATATGATTTCCGTGGCAAGCGTGATGAGATTCTCAGACTACTCCGTGACCGGCTTGCCTCAGCTGACCTTTAGCAAATTATTTTTAGTTAAAATTATTTGGATGCAATTTTCTGTTTTCTTTGTATAATAGAATACGTTACAATATATTTTAGGACATGATTTCCTAGCTGGATAAAGGCGATTATTGTGAAGGAATTAATGGCATTGAAGGTTCAGTTGGAGGAATTGGTAGAGACTATCAATCGTACAATTAAGAATCACACAAATTATACTACTCCTTCGGGAAATCCTGTCATTCTGGAGGTTGCAGAGGACTTGAAGCTTTGTATTCAGGATATTCAGACCTCTGCTCGAGAACAAATTATACTAGTAAAAGAAGAATCAGGTTCAGTCACTCCAGTACAGGAAGTATTGCAAATAATTATTGGGACCGCATCCGAAGTACTTGATACTATTGAGGAGCTCTCAGAGCACATAGGACAATACCAAACACAGGGTCAACTTAAAAAGGGATTGACACAACTCTTAGACTGGACCTCGCAACTTGATTATGCTGCAGATAGTGCAAAGACGCTATTGCAGCAAACAAGAAAGATATTATCAAGTTTGGCGCGCTATGAAGTTTTGGTCTTGTGAAAACCTTCACACTGAGGCTCATTAAATATGACGCGGATTGTAATGTTGGAAATAGGCGGATTGGGATTTGTACGTTCAATACGACCGAATATGAAAAAACTCCGTAGTGACATATCTATTCTTGTTATTGATGAAGTAAACAGCGCTCTCTGGTTATGGATGGGCAGTGGCGTTCAACATGATAAACGCCGCACAGCTCTAGCAAAATCAGAACAAATTAGTGCAGAAGGATTTCGCGCGGGCGACCTTTTCTTAGGCAAGGACTTGCCTTTAGTTATCATAGACCAAGATTTATTGGAGTCCCCCGAAACGCAGGGCAACTATGCCCAACTGAAGGCTCTACTCGAAGGACACCTAGAAATTAGTTCTCTTGTTGATAGAAAGGGGACACTCATTTACGCTGAAACACAAGCAGCAGCATCAAAACCTGTTGTTGTAGAACAACCAAGAGTCATTCCAGAGCCAAAAATTACGACTCCTGCACCTCCTGCGCCTTCTGATGAAGCGCCTCCAGCGAAACCTATCGAGCGAGGTACAAGATTTGCCCTAGAAGCAGCGTTGGTAGCAATTCTTCGTGTTCAAAAAGAAGTTCATATCCAATATAAGACATCTGGTGACACAGAAGAGATATCCATAGAGGCAATTGATGGGCTTCGCCATACGCTCAAAAGGCGTCGTGGAAAGATTACATTCAACTGGGACACAAAAACTCCAAAATCATTGAAGGATAAAGTGGCCATTGAGCTTAAACAACTTGCTGGCTAGACTACTGGTGCGACAACATAAACATGGGCCGCTTTAAGATGCTAATTCCTTTCTCTGAAATATTACTACCCATATCATATTCCATACTTGGCGGTATCATCAAATTTCTTGATGATGTTCATGATCGCAACCGACAATTTTCAAGACGCGCGCTCCTTTGTTGGGGATTAACCGGCTTTACAATCATACTGCTTGATCTATGGATGTACTTTGATATCTTTACTGCCCTTCTAACAATAGCACTAGCTATGGGATTGATACTGATAGGAAAAGTAGACAATTATCAGTTCATAGCGATAGCCCTTTTCACCTTGCCTATTGCTGTATACTTACTTTATCAAGCTGGATGCCTTCTCCTTATTCCTCCAATGCTTCTTGCTTTTACTCCCTCTGCAGTTCTTGATGAAGTACTTCATGATCGCTCCCATCATTTCAATTACACCGCGATTAGGTGGCTAGTAAGTCATCGTCCCCTCATGAAAATTATCGTATTAATTCTACCTTTCTTTGGCCTATTCACAATTTTCCATGCCATAGCCTTTTGGTTTTTCGATATCACCTATGATTTAGTTGCCTACCGTTTAGGCGTAAAATTAAATGGATATTGATACTTTTTTCATTTATTAAGGGATTTCAGGGGTTCTGGGAGTATTAGAAAGGTTTAAGTCGGCTTTGTTTCCTAGGAGTAAATTACTGGTGAGGCAAGACAATGAAAGCGAATATTTACCTTGCCCTCCAAAACCGTACAAACGAGGAGCAAGCAGTTCAAAACGGACACATACTATTACTTTTGAACACACATGGCAAGATCTTATGCAAGCTTCCTCTTGGTCGTGGAAGATTCAATTTTACTCTCGAAGTAAATGACCTAAACAATCTAGCCAATGCCCTTTGGAGGTTTGAACGTCAGAATCCATGGTTCCGTGTTGAGAAAGTAAGTGCCACCGGCTAGACCATTATCTCAGCTGTATTTTATTCAAGCAAGACGGAACCTTTGACCAATCACAGGTGCAACTGCTGGGCATCGAAGATCCTTTCGAACCATTTTTGTGAGTGCCTTGCAGGCGGAGGGACTACCATGCACACAAAATACTTGTCGTGGTGGATGCCTACGAAGGCTTTGTAAATGTCTTCGGAGTTCTGTTTGGTCTGCATGAGAGCTGAAGCCAGTTATCATTTGGACTTTTGCTCTTACATGTTTACTCCTACCATAAATCCTGATGTTTCTGGAACCATGAACTATTCGGTGTCCCAGTGTACCTGGTGCTTGGAAGCCAACAACAAGCAGTGTTGTCTTTGAGTCTTCAATTCGTCTGAAAAGATGTCTTAGTATTCTACCTCCGTTCATCATACCTGAACCAGCGACAATCATTATGGGACCAGAACGACTGCTAAGAAGATCACTATCGTCTTGATATTCCACATTTCGAAGACCCTTGAAGTCAAGTGGCATGTCACCTGATTGAATCAGTTTCCAGGTTTCATCATCGTAACATTCACGATGTTGTTTGAAAATCTTAGTCATATCGATGGCTAAGGGCGAGTCAATAGCGACAGGAATGATGGGTACACGTTCGTTTTCTACAAGCTCATTTAGGATGTAAATCAGTGATTGTGTTCGTCCAATGGCAAAGGCAGGCACAAGAATATGGCTTCGGTGACGATGGGCCTTTATGATAATTTTTTCAAAACGGCGAATGGATTTTGACAATGGTTCATGATTGCGGTTAGCGTATGTGCTTTCTGAGATTAGAAATGTCGCATCATCAGGGAAATCTGGATCGCGAATGATTGGGGCACCAGATTGACCGATATCACCTGTAAAAACAACATGGTGTCGTCGTCCGTTCTCTTCGGACCAAGTTTCGACAATGCTTGAACCGAGAATGTGACCTGCGTCTCTTAAGCGAATGGATACATTGCCCGGTAAATCTACAATTTTGTTGTATTTTATAATCCGAAATTGCTTAGCGACTTGTTTTGCGTCTTTTTCTGTGAAGAGTGGTGTATCTGATTTATACTGTTGAGTTTTAGAAGCTGTAGTGCGACGGGCTTTCGCGGCTTGATATTCTTCTGTCTTTGCTACATCCTCTAACAAGAGGTTACACAGCTCTGCCGTGGCTGCTGTAGCATAAATTGGTCCACGGAAACCTGCATGGACAAATTGCGGTAGTCTTCCGCAATGATCCAAGTGGGCATGGCTAAGGATAGCAAAATCTACAGATGAAGGGTTGACGCCAAATATGCGATTACGTTTTGCCTCTACTTCGCGTCGTCCTTGAAAAAGACCACAATCTAGAATGAATGAGGCATCTTTTGTTTCTATCAAGTGCTGGCTACCAGTCACTGTCTGTCCTGCGCCGATAACGGTCAATTGCAAATGTAACACATCTCATCAAACGAATAAGCTTCTGATTACCTGTATCAATCAAGGTTAATCAGAAATAAAATTCTTCGTCACGCGCTTCTTCATCATCTTCTTCCTTTGAGCTAGATTCTTCAGATATCTCAGGTTCTTCAGATTCTTCTAATTCTTCTTTTTCTTCTTTTACGGTTCTTTCACTCAATTCGTGTAATTGTCTTCGCATTTTTTCAGTAAGAGACATAGGCTCTTTTTCTTCTTCTGGTTCTCTGGTGACAGTAACTCCTCCAAGGCTTGGATCAATTATCTGTTGTCCTGTAGCATCAAATTGTGGTGGTTGACCATAACAATTTGTGAAACTATCAATGTCATCTTGTGCTGCTGCAAGTATTAATGAAAATAGAATTGCGTCACCATCACAGTGAAACCTAGCATTTAATCGTCTAGTGGAAACCTCAAATCTATTTGGTCCTAATGGTTTCATAATTGCATATCCATAGCAGTCACTGACTGCAAAAAGTACCTTACTGGCCAACTGTTCCTCATATGATAACATTCGACGCTTTATTGGAGGTGGTTGTCGTATAGGCTCTGGAGTGATAGTATGAGCAATGGCATCCACTCTTCTTTGGAATGCATCGTCTGCAACTGGTGTTTTTTCCTCCTCCTCTACAACGATGAGATACTGAGAGGTCTTTGAATATTCCTTTAATAATTTACGAAGAGCGTTTGCGATAGACTCATCCAAATTCCCTGAAATCTCAATAAAATTGGTGCATTTTGTGCCAACCAATACATTCTCGATGCTAAAACCGTTTACCATTATAAATCGAGTTTGGCGAAGTGCAGTAGTGCGCTGGATAATAGTTGTTCCTTCACCTAACCAAACCCAAATCCTCCCCTCCTTTTCATCGACAATAAGAATCGCCCGTCCAGCCACCAAGTGATTTGGATCCCACAAAAGAGGCTGAAGCTCGCCGCCTTCTCCGAGTATCTCTATCATAGCTAGATATTTCTTCATTTATCCATTCACCGCCTCATGATCCTCCGGTTTCTATTTTTTTGAGACCAGATATTGTTCTAGAGTATTTTTCTTTCTTAGATAAGAAGGGATGATAATTATTTCAAATTTACGTGTACAGAACATCACTGCTATTTAGATTCCCTAAGCTTAGCTAGTATTTCTTGTGCTCGGTCGAAACGAACCCTTTTTTCAGCAATCATTTTTTGTGCTACAATTTCTATTTCGTCTTCCCTTGCTCCTGCTGCGATTGCAACATTCCTACTGTGCAGCTTCATATGTCCCTTTTGAATGCCTTCTTGACTGAGGGCTCGCAAGGCAGCAAGGTTCTGTGCAAGTCCGACGCAGGCAATTATTTCAGCAAGTTCTTGAGCAGATTTTACTCCCAGGATTTTAACACAAAGGCGAGCTACAGGATGGGTCTTTGTAGCACCACCGATTAACCCTACAGCAAGTGGAAGTTCGATAGTTCCATGTATATCCCCATCTGGTGTTTTTTCGTAGTGAGTAAGAGATTGGTATCCTCCTTCACGGGTGGCAGCATATGTGTGAGCTCCCGCTTCAACTGCACGGAAGTCTTGACCTGTTGCGATTAAGACAGCATCAATACCATTCATGATACCTTTGTTATGGGTAGCGCATCGGAATGGATCTGCCTGTGCAAATGCATACGCCTTAAGTATACTCTCAACTACTTCTGGTCCGCCCAGAACCTCTTTAGTAAAAATAGCATCGGCCCGTGCTAGTCTGTAAATTGCTAAGTTTGATAGAATTCGGAGAAAAACATGTCCTCCTGTTAGTTCTTCTAAGAGTGGTGCAAGAGCCTCGCACATGGTGTTAACCGCATTGGCACCCATTGCATCCCTAGTATCCACTAATAGGTGAACAACTAACATTGGTCCCATCATTGTATCTAGATTGCGAACCTTCAGTTCACGAACGCCACCGCCCACCTTCACCAAGATAGGATCCTGAGCATTCGCCACTTCAAGCAAATTCTCCTTGTTTTCAAGAATTGCATTCCTACCTTTTTCAATATCTGGGAGATCCGCAACTTGGATCTGACCAATCATAATTGGATCAGTAGTACTGGCAGAGAATCCTCCTGTTTTCCGTGTCATTCGGGCAGCATTAGAAGCAGCAGCAACGACAGATGCTTCCTCAATAGCCATTGGAACAAGAAGTTCTTTATTGTTAATAATGAAGTTGGTTGCCAGTCCCAGTGGGATTGGTAAGGTTCCCACGACATTTTCAATCATCCTATCGGCAATCGATTGGTCTAGGGCACCAGTAGCTTGAAGTAGGGCAATTTCATCTTCAGTCAGATCTGCAAATGCTTTCAGCTTCTTTATTCGCTCATTAATAGAGAGTCGATAAAAACCACTGATAGCTGATGAATTAGTCACGAAGCTCACAACAAAAAAATTTTATCAAAAAGTATGGCTTATCAACATTTCCCGTCCAGACTGGAAGACGGTCAGTTGTTTCTTACAAATAAGCATGGGGTCTTTGACTTTTTTTGTATTTGAACGATCTGGTAAAATCTATTCTATTGTGAGTCTCGCTTCAAACTTCTCGGAGTTCCCACATGCAGACATCTTCGCCCCATGTTTTGCATTTGACTTCTTCGCATTCGCTGTCGAAGCCACGTAGTGTTAGTACATGTTGGAAGACGCCGCTGAGGACATTACAATATTTTAGTCCGTGGTACTCTTCAGAGAGACTGACATTCTCACAGAACGGGCAATCATCATAAATGTAGACGATTTTACGGTTACTGGCATCCCAGTAGCTTCTATCGAAGGGTTTGCCTATCATGACCTTTGTTGCGAGATTGAAGGTGTCTAAGAATCCATCAAATGAGGTGGCATGTTTTCCTATTTTATCGCTATATTCGAAGAGAAGAGTCTCAGCCATGGATCTGCCTATTTTCAGAAGTTTGGCATTAACAAGATCAATATTACCTTGGCTTTGCTCAACCACATGGTCTACAATAGCTGCCAGTAGTGCTTGAAACGCATTAATCGATGTTTTTTTCATCTTGAAATGAAATCCAATCCAGCCTTTAACTCCCATAATATTCACAACCTTTACCGACGCTTCTTGATTTTAACGATGCCACGTTTTTGCAGCTCAAGTACCATCCGCATACATGCAAATGTCTGAAGTCCCAATTCAGTAGAGATTTCCTGCAAACTCCTCTTTCCATCACACAAGTTTAGAAGACGGAATTCCATTACAGAAAGCTTGTGCTTCTGAAGATCAGAAGATATTACAGGTGTAATCAGACCACTACGCGCTGCTGTCTTTGGCTTTGCAGGTGTTGGTGTAGGGGTTGGTGCAGAAGCTGATGTACTCGGTGGGCTAACACTTGTTGGCACTTGTCCTTCCGGCTGAACTTCAGAAATCTCATGCCCACGCTCAACTAAATCCTGATCGAGATAAATTGTCAGAGCGTGAGGTGGATCACCATGAACAAAGGTATAAGGAAAGGGGAAGACACTATGTTTGGCAAGGATATCTGAAGGTAATTCAATAGTAATATAAGCTGCACACCGCTCGCAGTAGGTATAGACCAGTGACATCGTTGTTCTTCCTAGGATTGTTAAGCATATTATTTGGTGTATGCGCCTTTAACAGTTTTTTCTTATTTTCCATTAATTCCTTTTGAACTTGAATTATTTGGAGGGGGTTTCTGCGTAGACTGCGATTTTGTTTGCCTCGTTGAATACGAGAATTTGAGCCTCGGTGTCGTGTTTTATCCAGTTATCTATGACCGTTTGAGGTTTGGGTGTGTATTGAAGGTGTGCTGCTTTAACTTGAGTTTGTGATAGATTGGTGTGGACCCAGATGTTGTTTACATGCTGGATTAGTTGTGCGAATTTGTAGGCTTTGTGAGTGTATAGTTTGTATTCACGTTGAATACTTGATATTACTTCGGGGAGGGGCTGAGTTAATTGGTCGAAGAAGAAGGTTCGAGCCTTAGGTGTTGGTGCTACACCCTTTGCACATTCTGCGAGGAAGAGAATTTCTCCGCCTTCATTGACTGCATTCCTAGTGAGTTCAAGACCTCGCTGTGCATTGTATAGGCTCTCGTCTTGAGGAAAGCCGCCAGGTGATACGATAATGTGGTCTGTCGGAGGTACTGTGAAGCTGGCTGCCTTATCAATTTTAGTGAATCCTTCAGCAGCTACTTTGGCTAGATCACCGCTACTTGCCCAAAGAATGTATGGGCCACTCGTTATAGTTGCTAAGACAAAGGTTGGTTGGTCACTAAGAATCATTTGTGCCGCTTCCAGCATATCCTCTGCGACAGGGTTGCTACGACGCGAATGATCTGTATGAAGGGGATGTCGTCCAAAGGTGGATTCAGGTTCCAGAGCTAGACTATGATTTGCTTCAATGGAGGCGAAATTACAGATACCGGGAAGAAGATTCTTTATTGGGTTAGAATATCCTGCGAAGTAGTGGTTTTTCATATCTGCTGCAATTACATATGCTTCTTTTTCCAATGCTTCCTGATTGGCTTTTACAGGTGTTCCCCGACTTGTGGTACCGACCAAACGACATGGTGACTCAAGCCCATCGTGTATGATAACCTTGTATTGCTCAAGTTTGTGATTTTGGCAGCTATCGTGAATTGCTTTGGCTATTTCACGATTACGCGGGCTGTCGGTTTCATGTGAGCCTGTAGTGATGATGAATGTGAGCTCCTTTGCAGCGCTTATTTGGCGTGCCAATTCTTCAACTATGATTTCATGAGGTTCTGAACGGGTACCATCCTCAATAAGGACACATACACGACGATTCGCTATTATTTCTTGTAGGGTTGGACCTTTGGGTGTAAGAAGTGCTTGGCGAATGGTTCCTGCAATATCCCTTGAGGCTTGGGTTTTTCTGGGTTGAATTACTTGGGCAAGATTCTGTTCAGGAATCTTAAGGGAGATATGTCCTTTACCATAACGAACTCTAATTTTCTTCATTTTGCATCACTCTATTTGAGATAGACGTGAAAAAACCTTCGCCTTATCTAATGCAGCGTATGCATCAGAATGGATTGTGTAAAGTGTATCATAAAGACCTCTGTATTTACTAGAGGGAGTGTATCGTTCACCCACCTTAACCATCTTTTCTGCTGCCTCAACAACATTTCCGTAAATGCCACCACCCACGCTAGCTAACACTGCAGCTCCAAGAGCGGTTGCCTCCTCAATCTTGCTACGTCGCACTGTAAGCTTGCTAATATCCGCTTGAATCTGATTCCATATCCTGCTTCGTGTAGCGCCTCCCGTTATTCGCAGCTCTTTTACAGCTATACCCATACCCTCCATAATCTCAAGGTTGTGTCGCACTTCAAAGGAGGTCCCCTCCATTATAGCACGAATAAGGTCAACCCGTTCGTGACCCAGCGCCAGTCCAAGGATAACCCCACGTGCAGTAGGATTCCAATAGGGTGCACCTGCACCCACAAAATGCGGTAACAATAGAATTCCCTTTGCCCCAGGTGGAGACCGACTGGCTTGTTTGTTCATTAACTCATAGGCATCTGCATCTAATAATTCCGCTAATTGCTTCTCCTCTTCACAGAATTGGTCACGGAACCACCGGTAGATAATGCCACTAGTAAATATACTGGCTTCTACTACCCATTTCCCTGGAACCGCATGGCAACTGCAAAGGAGCCGGCGCTCAGGGTCAAATCGAGGCTGATCTTCAAAGGCAAGAATGAATGTACCAGTACCAATAGTTGCTTTGACCCGACCTGGCTTTACAACACCTACACCCAATGCACCACATTGCTGATCCCCACCGCCAACTACAACGGGAAGGTCTTTTGGAAGACCTGTTTCATGTGCGGCCCTTTTAGTAACTTTCCCAATTACTGTGCCAGAGGGATAAGGCTTTGGTAATAATTCTTGAGGGATACCCATATTTTCACAGAGTTTTGTAGCCCACTCCATTCGCTTCACTGCAAAGAGCATGGTTCGTGATGCATTACTATAATCGGTAGCGTATTCTCCTGTTAGTCGATGGAGGATGAAATCATGAACTAAAAGAAACTTGTGTGTCGAACGGAAACAGTCAGGTTGCTTTTCTTTAAACCAGAGAATCTTCGGAGCAGAGAAATAAGGGTCAATAGTGAGACCGGTCTCTTTGTAGATCTCTTCTTCACCTAGATGTTCTTGAATCCATTTGCAATGAGGGATGGTTCGTCGATCTTGCCAGACGATGGCATTATGAAGTGGTACTCCCTCTTCATCAACAGGCACTATGGTTTCTCGCTGATTAGTGATGCTAACTGCTACTAACTGTGAAACTTTGCTACCAAGTGTTTTCATCGTAGCTTGGCAGGTTTGACAAGTAGTATCCCACCAATCGATTGCATGTTGTTCAACCCAAGTAGGGCGAGGAAAAATCGAGGAGTATTCTTTATGATTCTGGGCTAGCAAATCTCCATTTTTCGTATCAAAAACGGCTGTTCGTGTCCCGCTGGTTCCAACATCAATAGCTACCACTAAACTCTGGTCACCCATGAAAAACACCTTGTATCCTACAAAACATTAACAATCTGTTATTAGCTTATGCGCCAAAAGCTTTTGATTGAACAGCACAGCTAAATAATGACTGCAGGAAAGGTACTCAATGGTATCAGAAACGCATATTCAAAAGGCAGCCCAATTTATCTTGGAGTCCTCTTCCACTGTCGCTCTTACAGGTGCTGGTGTTTCCACTGAGAGTGGCATACCTGATTTTCGAGGACCAAACGGATTATGGACAAAAGTAGATGCTTCAAAGTTTGCCAGCGTCGATGCCTTTCTAAGTGACCCAAAGGGTTGGTGGCTAACAGCTCTAGAATTATCGCCTACTATTATGAATGCAAAACCCAATCCTGCGCATAAGATATTAGCAAAGTTGGAAAAGATGGGTCTAATCCAGTGGTTAGTGACTCAAAATGTTGATGGGCTTCATAAACAAGCAGGAAGCAAGAATGTATTAGAGGTTCATGGCAGCCTTTCAAGTGCGAGTTGTATCGTTTGTCGCGCCCAGGTGGGTAGACGCTACTTGGAAAAGGCAATTAAGAAACGATGGATTCCTCCAACTTGTCCTGATTGTGGTGGAATCTTAAAACTTGATGCGGTTTTATTCGGGGAGGGGTTACCTCGCGAAGCAATGGCTGAAGCAGTAAATGCAGCACGTACCTGTCGGTTGATGTTAGTTGTTGGTTCATCCCTCCTAGTATACCCTGTAGCAACATTGCCAAGTATCGCTAGGCAAAGTGGTGCTCATCTCATAATTATCAATCATGAAGAGACACCCTTTGATGATGTTGCTGATTTAGTTTTTCATGCAGAGGCTGGAGATATTCTTACCCGAATTACAGAGATAGTGAAGCGCTTTCATCGCTGAGTAATTATAGTCCCTTTTTTTTTTCTCTTATCTGCTTTTGAGTAATGGCTTTTATTGTAATATGCCCATAGGGTACTGTTGATGGTTGGTATGAAGCAAATCGTGGAAGAAAAAGAAGGTCTGCGAGCTTTTCCTCCGTTTCCTTTGGCTCTTGTTACAATGCCTGGAAACCCTCCAAATATTATCACAGTTGCATTGGTTCATA